>JAAYXQ010000146.1 GCA_012515825.1 Fibrobacter sp. | reverse complement strand
AGATCTTCTACGTCTACTTCTTCTGGTTCTTCAACGATCCATTGACGTATTTTTTTTGCTAATTCTTTTTGATTCATCGTTTCAAGTCGCTCTACAAAACGAGAAAGAACTTCTGGATTCACTCCAGCTAAATCTTCTTCAAAACGGCTGACATATGCTTTAAGACGATCTATTTTTTCAAGTGAGATTAATAAGTCAATATAATTCTCATTTAATATATCACCTAAGCGATATTTTTCATGCTCATCTAATAGCATTTCAGCTTTTGCCGCAGGAACAATTTGAGTCAAACGAGCCAAGTTAAATTCTTTAGGGAATTTTTCATAAAGACTTTCAGCAAAGTGAATCGCTTTAGGGATATCGCCTTCTTTATGTGCACAAGCCACAGAAAGGTCTAGATATTCTTCTTCATCTTTACCTATAGGATCTCGCACTTCTGAAAGGAGTCTTTTTGTTTCGACTAAATCGCCAGCAATATAATAGGCATTGGCCACATCTAAAATTGTCTCATGACTGCGATCTGGATCCAATAAGAAGCTCGCTTTTTCATATAGAGAAGGAGCGTTAAGGCCATCAGACATATCTCGCAAAGCTTCCAGAACATCTTCTTCATTTTCTAAGTCTTGACTTTGTACGGTATCTAAAATAGACTCAGCCATTTTTATGGCACTCGTAGCATCTAAGAATTCTGATAGCGAGAGGAAAACAGCAGCTCGTCCATCTTCACCAGTATGACGCACAGCAAGATCATGAACTAAATCCATAATCCATTGTTTGTCTTCATAATCTCTTGCGATATCAATAAAAAAAGCGCTCGCGTCTGCATACAAGTCGAAGAATTCATCATCTTCATCCACTTGAGCCAAAACGCCATCTGTACTTAAGAACCAAGCTAAAAGTTCTAATTGGACTTTTGGAGAAGTAATTTGATCAATTTTATCTAACTGAGTTCCAAGAATTTCAAATAATTTATCAATCTGTTTAATAGCTGGATGTCTGCCTTTCGCAATCTCTATCAAAACAAAACGAATATCTTCTTCTTTTGTTCTACCAACAGCCTTTGCTGCAGGAGTATTCCATATTTTTTTCTTTTTCATTATTTGCTCATTTTATTTCGAATCCAAGTTTCACTTTTGAAAGAATCCGAATCAATCCACTTGACCATCAAAGAAACTCTATTCGTTTCATTTAACGCATTCCAATACATATCTAAAGTTTCTTGAGCGGTTGCCCCGATAGGAATCAGTTGAGGTTCACCACTAAAACTCGGGATAGGGTTACCATCAGTTTTATAAGTAGAAATAAAGTGTCCTAAACCAGGCATTTTCTTTTCGTAAGAGAAAAACTGTCTCTCACAACCAGCGTCTTCATTATTAGAACGTGATTTAAGAATAGAAAGCTTATAAACAATGGGATTTGAATTTTTATAAGTAATTCCAGATATTCTAGGAGTAAAATTTGGACCATCAGGTTCATAACAGCGGGTATTTAGAGCATCTTCAAAAGTTTTGCCTTTCTGGAGAAAATCAAAAACTGTATCTGTTTGATCTCCATTTGTTATTAGATGAAAATCATTTCCATGCTTTGCAGGATAATAAATAATAAGACTAGGATCCACTAATTTAGATTCATCAAAAGCTTGAGTTTTCATAAAGCCCGTATCTTGATCTAAAACAAAAATACGATTACGGCTATTTTCACTGCGCCCCATAATCCAATAAACTTGGACATCAAAACGGCCACAGGGACTAGTTCCTAAAACAATACCTCTTCCTGGATAAGGATTAGTAGATAGACTCTTAAAATTAGACTCAGCTTCTTTAGAATATGACATTTTTACCTCAAAAAAAGAAATATAAAAAAACCCAATGATTTTATCATCGGGTTTTCATTCAATGTTAAGAAATAAAGGGATTAATTTGAGTAATAATAAACAACCCCATCATCATATTCACCAACTTCATCTTGAGAGTAATTGTATTCAAAGACCAAACCTTTGCCAATATCATATGTAATATAAATATCACCACCATAACTAAATGCGTCAACATATTCTACATAATAAGTTGTGACTCTATTTCCATAGCGTTCAACTACATTATTTGGAGAAAAGTCAAATGCTATATCTGTATCTAAGCCGTACCAATTACTGCAAGTATTCAAAAGTACATCATGAACATCCACATATCCAGATGGATACATCAAGTCACAATCCATGGTATATGAATAATAACTTGTTTTATAATGCCTATCCTCATAAGAAGAATACTCATCTACTATAGTAACTTCACAACCAGTAAAAATGAGTGCTAAAGCCAAAGCCAATAAAAGTTTTATGGAATTCATAAACAACCTATCCTTGTCTAACTTATAAAATATGAGATAAATATAAGATAAATAATGTTGTATAAAAGATTTGTTTTTATTTTTTTTACGTTTCTATGGTTTACAACACATTATTTTGATTTGATTTTTAATAAATCAAAGTAATATTCAAGCTAGCCTTTTCCTTATATGCAAAGTAAGACTATTAGACTTAAATGCAATTTTTCTGAACCATAAAATGTTTTTTTTGCAAGAAAACAAGTGAACTAAAAAATGATGAAATAGGTATTCTTTTTTTAATGATATTTGTCCCTTTGATAGAATTGTTATTAATAAATATCAATTCATAAATTCAGGTCAAAAGAGGAACAAAAACAGCCTCGTTATTATTGTAAAAATTGAAAGCCTTGTTTTGTGTTTCAAAATGAAACGCTTATTTATTTTTCATGTTCCATTTTTTTCCAGTTACCATTTTTTTTCAAAAAAAGAGCTTTTTTTACAAGAAAAATAGATTGGCATAAATATTGCTTTGTTTTTGGCATAAAACAATTAACAAGGTTCTACGAACCACTCACTCTAAAAAAAAGAGGTACAATAAAATGATTAAGCCACTTGCAGACCGCATTCTCATTGAGCCTGCTGAAGCAGAAACCAAGACCCAAAGTGGTCTTTTTATCCCTGATAACGCAAAAGAAAAACCAATGCAAGGTAAAATCGTGGCGATGGGCCCAGGAAAGAAAAATGATAAAGGGGATCTCATTGCGCCAGAAGTAAAAGTCGGTGATGTCGTTCTTTACGGTAAATATAGCGGAACTGAAGTCTCCGTTGATGGCAAAACCTTTTTGATCGTTAAAGAAAGCGATATTTTTGCAATTCTTTAATCATTCAGTTTAACAATTAATATAAGAACTCAGGAGTTTAATAATTTATGGCAAAGCAAATGAAATTTGATGTTGCTGCTCGTGCAAGCTTAATGAATGGCGTAGACAAACTCGCCAATGCTGTTAAAGTCACTTTAGGTCCTAAAGGCCGTAATGTAATGATCGGTAAGTCCTTTGGTGCACCAAACGTCACCAAAGACGGTGTCTCTGTAGCTAAAGACGTGGAACTTGAAGATGCATACGAAAATCTTGGTGCACAAATGGCTAAAGAAGTCGCTAGCAAGACTTCTGACGCGGCTGGTGACGGTACTACAACAGCAACCGTTCTTGCTCAAGCAATTACTCGCGAAGGCTTAAAAAACGTCGCCGCTGGCGCCAATCCAATGGATATCAAGCGCGGTATCGACTCTGCTGTTTCTGCTGTGATTGCTGAAATCAGCAAAATGGCTGTCAAGATTAATGGCAAACAACACATTGCTCAAGTCGCTTCAATTTCTGCAAATAATGATGCTGAAATTGGTGAATTACTTGCAAATGCTATGGAAAAAGTCGGTAACGATGGCGTCATCACCATTGAAGAATCTAAAACGGCAGATACTGTTCTCGACGTTGTAGAAGGTATGCAATTTGATCGTGGCTACCTCTCTCCATATTTCGTTACAAATACCGATAGCATGGAAGTGGCTCTCGAAAACCCCTTGATCCTTCTTTATGACAAGAAGATCAGCACCATGAAAGACTTACTTCCTATTTTGGAACATGTCGCCAAACAAGGTAAATCTCTTTTAATCATTGCAGAAGATGTCGATGGCGAAGCTCTTGCTACACTCGTTGTAAACAAGATTCGTGGTACTCTAAAAGTGGCTGCGGTGAAGGCTCCTGGTTTTGGTGACCGTCGTAAGGCAATGCTTGAAGACATCGCTATTCTCACTGGTGGTATGCTTGTTTCTGAAGAAACAGGTGCTAAGCTAGAAGACGCTCCTGTGACTGTTCTTGGTCAAGCTAAATCCATTACCATCAACAAAGACAATACAACTATCGTTGAAGGTGCTGGTGACTCCGCTGCTATTAAAGCACGCATTGGCCAAATCAAAAAGCAAATTGAAGACACTACTAGCGATTATGATCGTGAAAAGCTTCAAGAAAGACTTGCTAAACTCGCCGGTGGCGTTGCTGTGATTAAAGTCGGTGCAGCTACTGAAGTAGAAATGAAAGAGAAAAAGGATCGCGTAGACGATGCGATGCATGCGACTCGCGCTGCCGTGGAAGAAGGTATCGTTGCTGGTGGTGGCGTTGCATTAATTCGTGCTGCTAGTGCCATTGATGCTCTTAAATT
>JAAYXQ010000145.1 GCA_012515825.1 Fibrobacter sp. | reverse complement strand
ACGGCGATCAAGTAGTTAAAGCGGGCAATATTATTGTTCGTCAAAGAGGTTCTCACTTTCACAAAGGCAACAATGTAGGTATGGGTAGAGATTTTACTCTATTTGCCCTAATTGATGGCAAAGTGAAGTTTGAGCGTCTCGACTCTAAGCGTCAAAAAGTTTCGGTTTATCCCGAGGCTTAATTTCAAGGCTTTATCAAAAAAACCGACTGTGTTCCAGTCGGTTTTTTTGTATTTTATACTGTAATGCTAAAACGTTTTTTTTATGCTTTTATTTTAATTGATTTTATTCTCTTATTAGCGTCTTGTGCTGACGATGATGAAGGTGTCGAGTATTTTTTTGATCGTGAAATTCTCGATATGTCTATTCTTAGAGAGTGTGCATCTGAAGCAGATGAAGGTGATTATTGTTATCAAATACGATTCCGTTATCCAATAATAACTAGTGACTTAAAAGGCTTTCATTTATGGCTTGATACCACTGTTATTGATGATACTTCAAAAGCCGTTCCATCTGCTGCTTTAGAAAAATCATTTTTTATTGAATATGATGAAAAGAAAGTAGATGATTTTGATACTATTGATTTAACATCCATGCTTGTGGATTATTTAGATCAAGATAGTTTACAAGTTGCCCTATGGCCAGAATATACAGATAAAGATCGTAATGAAAAGAAAGGCTCTTTGCAACGTCTCTATATTCATTTTGGAGACGATATACCACCATCAAGAGTGAACTTTCAAGATTCTGTATGGTCTACAGGAGCTCTTTTTGATTGGGCTCGTCCAACAGATCAAACAGACTTTTATGCTCCAAATGATATTTCAGGTCCAATAGTCGGTTATAATATTGTTATTTACGCCCAAAATAAAGAAGAAGATATACGTCAAGTCAAAGTTAAAGTACTTCATGATTCTCATGTCGATTCTACTGGTTCTTTATTATTTCAAAAGCATGCCCGTATACGTTCTATTGATGATTCTTTATGGATAGATAAAACAAGTCAATCTGATGACGTTAAAAATTATTTAAGAATAGCTGTTTTAGACGGAAAAGGATTTGACTTTGAAAATACTGATGCAAATAGATTTCGTATAATTTTAGAAGGCTTAAAACCAGAAAGTCGTTATACTATTGGAGTTTCAGCTTGGGATTCCTCAGGTAATAGCTCTGGCACAGACGGTGTGACGACTGTGGAAAATAACCAACTTTTTATCACGACAGATAAAATTGCCCCTTTAATGTCAAAAATGATTATTACAAATCGCGATACTCTTGATCCAAATTTAACTAGACTCGATAGTAATAATAGAGTTCGTTTATTTTGGAGCAAAAGCATCGACCCAATAAAAGAAGATCATAATATTGTTGAGGATTCTGTTTTAATAATTCCTTCTTCTTGTTCAGAATATTTCTGTTATAAAGATGTATCAAAATATATCGTCGAACGGTTTAATGGAATTTCTTGGGATTTATTGTCATATGCAGGCGGGGAAATATCTTCTCGTTATGTAAAGCAATATGCATGGAATAACGATTCTATGATTGTATCTAGTATTGGTCAATTTGTTACAGATACGATTCGTTGGGTGTTGCCTGGAGATACTTTGATTATAAGAATTCGTTCTGTGGATTCTTCTGGGTATTATTCCAGAGCTTTAATTGATACGCTTTTTATTGCTCCTCATGTAGTCGCCGATTTGGATTGTCCTTCTGGTTTTATTGCTGTTAAGACATCAGATACGACACGCTTTTGTATGGAATCTATAGAACATCGAGATGCAGAAGGGAATTTCTATAAAAACGTATTGCACTCTGAAGCCATGGCTATATGTAATGGAATGGCGTTATCTGGATTTACTGTATCATTATGTCATGAACGAGATTGGCAACAAGCGTGTCTTTCAGGCGGCTCCTCTACATATGGAGTGATTGAAGATGGTGATGTCGCTTCGTCTGAATATCTTTTCTCTTACTGTAATGTAGGAACTAATGATTCCATTTTTGCAAAGTCTTTTATAGATAGAAATTCAAAATGCGCTAATCGTTATGGAATTCGAGATTTACCTGGTCAGTATCAAGAATGGGTTTTAGGGCGTTCTCCTGATACTCTTCAAGTTTTAAAGGGCTCAAGTTTCCGTCAATTTAATGGGATTGATCGTGAAACGGCATCGATGTGTACTAATCGTTTCTTCCCTTTTTATACGCGAATGGGTTATACTCAAGACTCGATATATCTCTATACTAATGGAACCACTGTGGATACTAGTTTAGTTGAAGATACCACAAAGACGTTGTATGCTCTTTTAACAAAAAAAGATTTTAAAGATACTATCCAGTTTTTCAACGTGAAAAGCCCAGAAACACAAGAAGTAATTGGAGAAGATTATGCTTTGCTTTCTGAATACAAAAAAGGTGGTTCCGCTTGGCTTGAAAAGCTAGCGAATGGATTAATTTATGAACCATCCAGAAAAGAAGTCGTCTTCCTTTTAAAGCCAACTTCGTATCGAGCGGCTGCAGCGTTCTATAAAGATAATTCGATTGGCTTTAGGTGTTGTGCGTATCCTGAGTAAGCTTTTCAGTTTTTTTATAAACTATTTATAAAATACAGAATTTTTATTTGTGTTTTTGAAGAATAAAAGTTTTGCTTGTTTTTTAAGAATACATTTTTTCGATATCTAAATGATAAATCGATTCAGCTGCTTTTCTTCTTAGCTTTAAGGTAGGAGTTAATAAGCCTGATTCAATATTTAATGGATCTGCAATTAATGTCCATTTTTGTATTTGTTCCCAATGATTTAATTTCTTATTCACATTATGAATGTGTCGTTCAATGGCTTGCTGAACTCTTTTAGAATAAATAGCTTTGTAAGGATCAAAGTCTTCATGGCTTAGTTTTAGATGACGCCTCGTATTTTCAAAATTTATAAATAATAAAGAAGATACGTATTTTCTGTCATTAGCTATCACTAATGCCGCTTCAATAAAAGGATGTCTTGAAAGTTCAAGTTCTATAGGTAAAGGGGAAACATATTTACCAGTAGATGTTTTTAACATTTCTTTTATTCGACCAATAATAAAGAGAAAACCATTTTCATCGATATAACCTTCATCACCAGTTTTAAAAAAGCCATCTTCGGTAAAAATGGTACGATTATATTCTTCTTGATTATGGTATCCGTTAAAAACACTTTCTCCTTTAACTAAAATTTCATTTTGAGGCCCAATTTTTACCTCTAGATGATTCAATTTTTGCCCAACAGACCCTATTTTTGAATGATTTTTATAATTAAAACTGACTACAGGAGAGCATTCAGTAAGACCGTAACCTTCATATACAGGAAGGCCTATATTTAATAAAAATCGATTGATGCTTTTGTTTAAGGCACTGCTACCAGAAATGATGTATTTAAATCTATCTCCTATTGCAGCACGCATTTTTTTATAGACTAGTTTTTCGTAAATTTTTTTACAAATGGAACGCTTTTCAGGATCTTGAATTTTAGCAAGACGGATTGCTTTTTTTATTAGTAGTTTATTTATTCCTGAACGATGATCTGCAGCAGCGATCATTTTTTCATATAATCTTTCTAGAATTCTAGGGACTACGGTCATTACCGTGGGTTTTATTTCTTGGAGTAGAGTGGCTGCATTTCTCGGATCATCGGCAAAATAAATTTTTATTCCGACTAGGGTATAATAGTAGAGAGTCATTCTTTCAAAAACATGTGCAATAGGTAAAATGCTCAATGCAGAATCATTATGGCGATTTAGATCAAGAATAGAATGAACAGATCTTAATTGAGAAATCATATGGCGATGAGATAGAGCAACACCTTTTGGCCTACCTGTAGAACCACTTGTATAAATAATGGAGAAAATATCATCAGGAGAAATACTGTGTAATTGTTCTCTAATCCAATCACCCATGTCTTTGGATTCTGCAAGTGCACGACCTTCTTTAAGAAGATCATCCCAATATATTCCATTAGGTGGGTTTGGTTCGCTTGAATCTATGCTAATGATCAATTGAAAAGAAGAAAGCGTTTCTTGAAGATTTTTTTCTAAACAAGTTGTATTCTCAATGATTAAAAACTTTACATTAGCATCTTCACATTGATATAAAAAGTTTTTCGATGAAATATTTGGAAATAAAGGAACTGTAATCCCATGACACATTTGAGTTGCTAAATCGGCAAGAATCCAATTAGGAGAGGTGGGGGCTATAATTCCTAAATTATTATTTGAATTTATCCCTCGTTTGTGTAAAGCAAGAGATAAATAGAAAAGGTGATTTCTTAAGGTCTCGCGAGAATAAAATACCCATTGTCCATTTTTACGAAGATACCACCCGGGAAAATCTTCTCGTTTACAATTTTCGACAAAAAGTGCGCAAAGAGATGGGTAGAGTAAAGACAAAGGGATCCTCAAAATAATACAATCATGTTTCTATTAAAATAATATCAATAAAAGAAAAAAAGTTATTTTATTGTAATAAACCATTTTTTCTTCATAAAGAATCAGTTCTATGAAAAAAAGACTATCAAATTATTTGGTGATTCTTGAGACTGTAAAGAAGGATTCTTCTTTACTTGCAACATTTGATCTTCAGGAAATGATTGTTCAAATCCATTTTTTTCAACATGAACGCTTGATTCATTTATTAGTAACGCTATTTTTTGGGATTCTCACTTTTCTATGTGTACTCTATATCTCTCTATTCCCGTCTATAGCGTTATTTGCTTTAAATGTTCTTTTCTTTATTCTTCTCGTTTTCTATTTACGCCACTATTATTTTCTTGAAAATAATATCCAAAAACTATATTCGTTTTACGATGAAATAAAAAAGCTAAAAAACGAAATGCACTTCTAACAGTTCATTCTTTGTGGGTGTTCTTTTCAAGGATTGAAGTCCTTTTCACAAGACTCTTTACGGTGATTTTTACCAAAGATGCTTTTGGAGCTTGCTTTCGTAGAATTCAACAAAAAATGTATCTCGTTTACCTTTCCTGGATTTAACGCTTATTTCTTAAACAAAATGCGGTGATCGCAAAAGCTCCAGCGACGTTCATACTCGCTTTTCGGCCAACCATAGGTATAGTCACTTTAAGCGTTGCTTGCTCCATTAATTCAGGAGCAATTCCAAGCTCTTCATTCCCGACTAGAATTAGACCTTTTTCTGGCCAAGAAACATCAGCGACGTTTGCTATTTGATCGCCTGTTTCTAAAGCAATGATTTCATAATTTAAGGACTTATAGTGTTCTATACAGTCCATAGGGGAATCCCAACGTTCTGTTGGAATCCATCCTTCAGCACCTCTCGCCGCGCTTTTTAAGGTCACGTGATCAATTTCTGGAGAGTACCCGCTTAAATTCACTTTTTCAAGCCCAAAACAATCGACGGAGCGTATAATGGACCCCACATTAAAAGCGCTTCTCAGGTTGTGTACTAAAACGGAATAGGGGAGTGGAGGATTTATTGCCGTTTCTCGATCACCAGGCTCTTGTTCTAAATAAACGTCTCGCTCAAAACCTAAACCAGCTTCTGAACGAAAAGTCTTGTATAAATCAATTAATTGTGCTTGATTTTTACCAATAATCCTTTTCTCTATAGGAAGTTCTGCCCAATCCGCATATAACTCGTATTCTTGCTTTGCTTTCTGAAAATCGTTTCCTAATTGAAGAATAATGACCCTTAAAATTTCAGAAAATCTCTTTGCTTTCGCTATTTCACTCATCGCTAAAAATTTGTGTTTGGGATACATAAAAATCCTAAAGAAAATGCTTGTTTATAATCTAATTTTTTATCCATAAAATTGCTTTTTTACTTGAAAAATACAACTAATTGAGAGGATAAATTCTATCTTTTAGGCTACAAATGCAAGAGAAAAATCAACCCCATATTTTAATAACAAATGACGATGGTATTACGAGTGAAAATCTACTCGTATTGGTAAAAGCTCTTGCCCCTTTAGGTCATGTTTTTGTGGTTGCTCCTGATTCAGAAAAAAGTGGTGTGAGTCATGCTTTTACTCACCGCGAAGGTTTATCTTGCAACCGAGTTTTAGATTATGAGTTTCCTGCTTATGCTGTTTCAGGGACTCCAGCAGATTGTATTAAGTTTGCTGTTAGTGAACTATTCAAAGATAGGCCGATAGATCTTGTCTTTTCAGGTATCAATGTAGGTGAAAATGCGGGTGTGTCTTCGATCTATTCAGGCACCGTGGCCGCTGCAAGAGAAGCCGCTCTTTGGAATATACCTGCAGTAGCCCTTTCTCTTCAAGCACCAAATGAGTTTATGCTTCAAGAAACCATTGCTTTTGCAAAAGCGGTAGTGGAAAATAAATGGTATTCTAAAATACCAGCTCAAACATTTTGGAATGTGAATTTCCCTGATGCGACTGTAGAAAAGTATCAAGGAATTCGAGCGACAACCATGGGGCTCGGTATGTTTACAGATTATTATGAATGTCGAGACGGGTTATGGTATGTCGATGGGTGTAAAATTTGGGAGCAGGCTTTACCAGGCTCTGATGACGAAGCCATTTCCTCGTCATTTGCCTCTTTAACACCACTTTCTTTAAATCCAACGGATCATATAGAATTGAATCGAGTGCAGGCTTTATTAGCCTCTGTAGCTCAATAAAAAGGATAGATAAAAAATGTCAGATCAAAAATTAGTCCCAGGAACTCACGTTTATTCGTTGATAGAAAAAGATATGCAGGATTGTTATCTGCGCTATTCGATGAGCGTT
>JAAYXQ010000144.1 GCA_012515825.1 Fibrobacter sp. | reverse complement strand
TTTACTTGAATGGCTTATTTATTCAAAAAGTCAATTTCTAGTGAGGTCTAATATGCAAATAAAAAAAATAATTTTAGGGCTTACTTTGATTGTGATGGGAGCTTTTGCTTCTCCAATTTCTGTAAACGGTCAATTATCTGTTTCTGGTTTTAATATTGTGAACCAAAGTGGAAATCCCTTTATTCTTCGTGGAATGAGTTTGTTCTGGGATAATTGGGGGTTTGAAAGTTTTTTTAATACAAATGTGATTAATACACTAGCAAGCAGTAGTTGGGGATCCAATGTAGTGCGTGTGCCAATTCACAATTTAGATGAATCTAGAGCTAAATCAATGATTGATGCGGCAAATAACGCTGGTATTTATGTTATTGTAGACTATCATTCTCATTGTGCTCATAGGAATGCTTCTGGAGCAAAAACTTTTTTTGGAAATATTTCGAGTTACGTTAAGCAAAAGGGGTATAAACACGTTTTATATGAACTTTACAATGAGCCTTTATATGAAAATTGTAATGGTTCTACAGACACTCAATCGGGTGGCTCTTTAACTAGTTGGGCTTCCATTAAATCTTACGCCGAAGGTGTTATTTCTTCAATTAGAGCAAATGATCCAAATGGAATAATTATTGTTGGAACACCTAATTATTCTCAAGCGACAGAGGCAGCTCGTCAGAGTCCTATTAATGGAAAAAATATAATGTATGCTTTACATTATTATGCATCAACAAGTGGTCATGCCTCTTTACGTTATAATTTACTTAAAGCAAAGTGCAATAATTTCCCAATATTTATTTCGGAATGGGGAACATCTGAATCAAGCGGTGATGGTAATTTTAGTTTAGAAATGAATCAAGCTTGGATGAATTGGATTGAGTCCATTGGAGTAAGTTGGGCAAACTGGTCTATTAACGACAAGGGCGAAACTTCTTCTGCTCTGAATGGTGGAGCAGGTAGTGGTGGAAACTGGAATGACGGACAGATTTCGGCTTCAGGTAAATATGTCCGAAATTTGATTAAGGGCTTAAATTCGGGGGGGTCATTAGCATCGGTTGGCTTATCTCAAACCAACGTCAGTTGCAGTATTTTAGATACCCCTTCAGAATATGAATTTGTACGCACAGGTATCGGTGATTTTGGTTATACTTTTCAAGCAGAGAATTATGGCGATTCTTCAAATGCTAAAACAATAGAAAATGATAAAGCACAGAATAAGATGTATATGACAGCACAAAATGCATCTGCGACCTCCATGTTGTCCTATACTATCCTGGATGTACCTGAAAGAGGCTCTTATTACGTGTACGTGAGATTGGGATCTAATAGTAACGGGACATTTTCTTATTCTGTAAATGATGGTGAAACACTTAATTCTGTGGAATATTCAAGTACTGGTTCTACTACTACTTATAGCGGTTTTTTAGGTCGAATAGATCTTCCTAATGTAGGAGCTAATAAAGTATCGTTTTCTTGGAAAGGTGATTTGAATTTCGATTCGTTTACCATTGGTTATGCTGACTCTGCTGATAGTGTTAACTTAAATATTACAGACGAGCCATTCCAATCTCTTGAATTACCAAGTCATATTTTAAAATCGTTTAGTTTTGATTCGAGATCTCGTTTGTTTAATATTCCTAATGGATCGTTTGAAGAACTCTTAATTTACACAATGAAAGGGAATGTGGTCAAAAAAATAAATGTGAAAGGATTGTCTTCTGTTTTGTTGGATAAGAGTATGCCAAATGGCCTCTATATGGCTGTATTAAAAAGGCATAATTATACAATCCCGATTCGCATAAAATTATTTCAATAATGATTTCTTTTCGTTTAACGAAAGCCTCTTTTAGAGGCTTTTTTTATTGTTTTTTTTCGTTATTATTGATCTATCAATTATCATTTTAAAAAAGCTTTCCATATTATAACACAAGTAACTTATCAAACAAGTGGTGATTTTATATTAAAATCATTAAATGTTGCTTTTGACAAGATTTTAACAATTCTTTGATTTTTTTATGATTTTTTGCGAATTAGCTTTTTATATATTCAAATCGATATGAATCAAGATTCCTTAATTTTAGACACCTTAGCTCAAGATTCAAGCAAAATAGCTTCTCCATTTATCTCTGTAGACGAGATGAGTGGGGCTCATATTAATTTGATTAAAGTACCAGAAAAGGTAAATTTAGGAGACACTTTTGATTTAGTGGTTGCTGTTTCTTGGGAAGCTCAAGGTGGTACTTTATTGTTGCTGCCAGGGAATTCTGTGAATCTGAAAGGATTAGAGCAAATCTCAGTACGTCAGGAATCAGGCCGTACAATTAAAGCAGGGAAAGAGTATTCTGAAAATCAATTTATATATAGTATTGTAGCAACAGATACGGGGCATTTTACAATGCCTGCAATGAAGATTCTCGCTCCTATTTCTCAAGAACGTTCATTAGAATTAAAAACAGAACCTACATCCATAGTCGTTGAAGCTCCTTTTAACTTTTTTCCTTTGATAGTAACTTTTGTGGCTTTGTGCTTTTTTATCATGGGGGCGATTTGGAGAAATCGACGCCGTAAGCTTGTTCTAAAAAAGAAAGAGGAAATGCAATCTGAACAGAAAGAACTAAGAGATGCATTTCTTTTGCTCAAACAAAGAGTGCAAGCAGCAGATAGTCGAGAGTGGTTACTTGCATTAGAAAAGGTATGTTTGTCCTGGATTAAGGTTCACTTGGGAGAAGAGTCTATGGAGGCTCGAATTCAAAAGGGAGATTACCCTGAATGGAAACCATTAATGGATGAATTTGTTCATGCACGTTATGGCGGTGGTTCTAGAGATTCTTATATGAATCTAGAAACTTGGAAATTAGCTGCTAAACTCATGGATATTAAAGAAGAAGATTAACAAAAAGAGGAAACAATGACAGATATTCAAGAACTTTCAGAAAAAGTAAAACAACAAAGTGTTTTTTGTACAGGCCTTCTTCGTGAAGTTGAAGACACTGTAATTGGCCAAAAAGCCATGATGGAAAGTATTTTAATTGGCATTCTTGCTGATGGGCATGTCCTTTTAGAAGGTCTTCCAGGGCTTGCGAAAACAACAGCTGTAAAAGCATTTGCAGATGCAGTTTCTTTGAATTTTAAGCGCATTCAATTTACTCCAGATTTGTTGCCTGCAGACTTACTCGGAACTACAATCTATAACGCAAAAGATTCTTGCTTTGAAACACGAAAAGGGCCTCTTTTTACCAATTTGGTGCTTGCAGATGAAATTAACCGTGCTCCTTCAAAAGTACAGAGTGCTCTTCTAGAAGCGATGCAAGAACGTTCCATTACCATTGGTGATGAAACATTCCGATTAGAAGAACCATTTTTAGTTCTTGCCACGCAAAACCCTATTGAGCAAGAAGGAACATATCCTCTTCCTGAAGCTCAAGTAGATCGTTTCTTGTTAAAGGTGAAAGTCAGTTATCCTGGAAAAATCGATGAAATGCGAATTCTTGAATCGGTCAGTGGTGCAGGGCTTAAAACACCTAATTCAGTGGCAACAAAAGATGATATTTTGAATGCTCGAAAATTGGTTAAATCTGTTTATGTAGATGAACGTATTCGTGAATATATCGTGAATTTAGTGCTTGCTACAAGAGATCCTGCAAGCATTAAGAGAAATGATTTGGTGAGCTTTATTGAAGTCGGAGCTTCTCCACGTGCTTCAATTGGTTTAGCTCAAGCTGCAAAGGCTCATGCGTTTATTCAAGGACGTGCTTATGTCACTCCTGAAGATGTTAAAGCGGTTGCTATGGAAGTGATGCGTCATCGTTTGATTTTAAGTTATGAAGCCGAAGCGGAAGAAGTCTCTGCTGAAACAGTGGTTCAAAAGATTTTAGACTCAGTAGATGTTCCATAATCATTCATCGTTAACTGTATTAGGTGCTTATGCTTTCTAAAGAAGTTTTAAAAACGGTGAGCCGAATAGAACTCTCTGTTCGCGGAACTCTAGACTCTGTGATGACAGGAGCCTACCATAGCTCTTTTAAGGGCAATGGTATGGAATTTAGTGAGGTGCGTGAGTATGTTCCTGGAGATGATATCCGTTCTATTGATTGGAATGTGACAGCAAGAACAGGAACTCCTTATGTAAAAAAGTTTGTAGAAGAACGTGAACTGACGATGCTTTTAATGGTGGATGCAAGTTCTAGTTCAGAATTTGGAAGCGGTCTAGAAATGAAAGGAGAGGTCATGGCTACATTGACTGCTCTTCTTGCATTTGCAGCAATCAAAAATAATGATAAAGTGGGTCTTTTGATTTTCACCGATCAAGTGGAACTATATATATCTCCAGCGAAGGGCCGTAAACATGTTTTAAGGCTTATTCGAGAGATTCTTTATTTCAAGCCAAAGCAACATGGCACTAACATTCAAAATGCTCTAGAATATGCAGGGAAACTCTTAAATCGGCGTGCCGTGGTAGTGGTGATGTCTGATTTTTTAGACTCAGGCTATGAACGAGCATTTAAAGTGCTTCGGAAAAGACATGATGTGCTTGCCGTTTCTGTTGTAGATCCTCGTGAAACTGAATTACCTCCTGTGGGGCTTGTGGAATTAGAAGATCCTGAAACGGGAGAGACTCTTTTAATTGATACAGGCGATCCTCAATTTAGAGAGGCTTTTGTTCGAGAGGCAAAAAAACAGACTAAGGATATGAAAACAATGTTTGATCGAATGTCTGTTGATTTTGTTCGAATTTTAATTCAGAAAGAGTTTAAAAATACAGCAGCCCCTTTATTAGAACATTTTAGGCGTCGAGCGAAAAAACGTTAATGAGAATGGAGCAATATATGCTTTTGAAAAAATGGATTTTGAGCACTTTATTGTTTTTAATGCTTAATGCAGGCTCTGCTTTAGCTGCTTTTGATGTAAATGTGAAAGCATCTGTGAGTGCGTCTCAAGTTTTTATTGGTGATATTTTTGACTATTCAATAGAAATTGTGGCACCAAAAGAAGCAAAAGTAAATCTACCAAGTTTTATTGGAAATCTTCAACACTTTGAAGTTAAAGAGATGAAGAATTTTCGAGAGGATGATAAGCAAGGTCAACAAAAAGTGCTATCTAAATTTATTTGGGAAGCAACACTAAATACTTTTGTGAGTGGAGAT
The DNA here is from genome assembly GCA_012515825.1 of Fibrobacter sp. Taxonomy (GTDB): domain Bacteria; phylum Fibrobacterota; class Fibrobacteria; order Fibrobacterales; family Fibrobacteraceae; genus Fibro-01. The sequence goes on along the minus strand of JAAYXQ010000144.1, from coordinate 2,980 downwards.
TTTTTCCTCGCTCCTCAATCTGTAGAGGTGATTGTTGGAAAAGATACTGTTCTCACTAAAACAGATCCTGTGGCAATAAAAGTGATGAATAGAACGACAGGAGAAGAAACCGATATTTTAGAAGCGGAAGGCCCAATAACGGATCCTCGTATGCCAACTTGGGTATGGGTATTTTTAATTATTCTTGGAGTTTTATTGCTCATTGTCTTAGGCTGGTTTTTACACAAGAAATGGAGTAAAAAAGAAAAGGCTGTTCTATTACCTCCTTATGAAGAAGCGGTTCTTGCTTTCAAAGAATTACAAGAACGTCATTTATTAGAACAAGAAGAACAAGCTGAGTATTTTACTGTTTTGGGGCTGATTATTAGACGTTATATACAGAGACGTTTTGATGTAGAAATTTTAGATGCCACGCTTACAGAACTTCGTCAGCGTATGGCACATGTGAAGGGTTTACCTCAGGCATACAAAGAATCGGTTGTTCTATTCTCTGAAGAGACAGAAACAGTGAAGTTTGCAAAAATGAAAATAGAGAAAGACCGCTGCCTCTTTTGGAATGAATGGACAGATCGACTCTTTGAAGAAACTCGCCCTCAACCAGAAGAAAAAAAAGATGGAGTGGAGGCTAAAAAATAATGGATTTATTGGGTTATCATATTCAAAATCCGGAAGCATTTATTTTATTGCTTTTAATTCCGGTTTTAATTGCTGATTATATCTATAACTTAAAAAAACGTAAGAGTACTATTAAATTCCCTGCTCTTGGTATTGCAAAAAAGGCGAGCTCTACTTATCGAGTAAAATTTAGACACGTTGTTCCAGCACTTCGCTTTTTAGCTCTAATTTGTTTTATTATCGCACTTGCAAGGCCTCAAAAGGGTGTTGAAGTAGAATATACATCTACTGATGGTGTTGATATTATGCTGACCTTAGATGTCTCTGGCTCTATGGCCATTCTTGATATGTTGACTAATTCAGAAAGAATGAAGTTAGGGGTTTTGAATGCAGAAAGAATATTAAAGTCAGGACAGTTTTGGAATTACAGTCGTTTAGGGTATGCTAAAACAGTGATTGCAGACTTTATTCAAAAGAGAACAACAGATCGTATAGGATTATCTGTTTTTGCCGGCAATTCTTTCACACAATGCCCATTAACTTCTGACTATGGGACGCTATTAGAAATTCTTTCTGTGGTGAATGACTCGACGGCTTCTGGAAATGGGACTGCTATTGGAGATGGTATAATGACTTCACTGGCAAGACTTGAGAAGTCTGAAGCAAAATCGAGAGTGATGATTCTTTTAACAGATGGTCGTGATAATGCGAGTTTAGTGCCGCCTTTACAAGCGGCAGAAGTCGCTAAAGCTTTGGGCGTAAAGGTGTATACAGTGGGCGTTGGGAAAAGAAAAGGGACTGTTTTAGCTTTTCAGCAAAATCCATGGACTGGAGAAATTTCTTGGGGAGAAAGAGAAATACAACCTGAAGAAGGAATTGACGAAGAAATGTTGAAAAATGTGGCTGCAAAGACAGGAGGCCGCTTCTATCGAGCAGAAAATAAAGAAGAACTGAAAAATATATATGATGAAATTGATCAGTTAGAAAAAACAGAAATTCAAACTGTTGCCTATTCAAGATATTCAGAAAAATTTTATCCTTGGCTTTTGGCTGGTGCTTTGTTAATTCTATTAGAACTTTTATTAGCTAATACCCGATTTGTGAGGATCCCATGAGATTTGCTGAACCCCATTTTTTATGGCTTTTATTTTCACTTCCTCTATTCGCTCTGCTTTTCTTTTATGCTTATCATAGGAGAAAAAAACTAGCTACTCGTTTTGTGTCTCTCTCGATGTTACCTAAAGTGGCAACATCATTGTCTCCTTGGCGAAGATTGGTGAAGGCTACACTTCTTTTGACTGCAATAGCGTTTCTGTTTCTTGCTTTATCAAGACCTCAATGGGGACGCTCTTTGGATCATGTAGAACGAAGAGGATTGGATTTAGTTCTGTTACAAGACATTTCTCTTTCGATGCTTGCTGAAGATGTGAAGCCAAATCGTTTGGTGCGTTCTAGGCATGAAATTTCGGCCTTTTTAGAATCATTAACTGGAGATCGAGTGGGACTTGTTGCTTTTTCTGGAGAAGCAAAGGTGATGGTTCCTTTAACTCTAGATTATGGCTCTGTTCAAATGATTCTTCGAGATTTAGATCCAGGTTGGTTGTTGCCAGGAACGGATCTTGAAAAAGCTATTCGTAAAGGAATACAGATGTTTCAAAACTCTGGAGGAGCTGGAAAGTATTCGGTGATGATCCTTATGAGTGATGGAGAAGAACTTCAAAATGAAGCAGTGAAAGCTGCTAAAGAAGCGGCAGAATTGGGTATTCGAATCTATACTATTGGAATCGGCTCTAGAGATGGGGTGCCTATTCCTTTAACCACAAAATCTGGAGAGGTTTCTTATAAAAAAGATTCTCATGGAAATATTGTGACGACTCGTTTAGAAGAACAAACACTTCAAGAAGTGGCAAATGTAACTGGTGGCCTCTATTTCTATGCTAATCCAAGTGAATTTCAACTACAAAAAGTATTAACTGAAATAGCAATGCTTGAAAAGAAAGAGCATGATAGTCAATCATTAGAAACATATCAAGATCGGTACCAATTATTCTTGGGCTTAGCGATGTTCTTTTTCTTTGTGGAGTGTTTGATTTCAGAACGAGGACGCAGGCGCCGAGTTACTCAAGGACGTTTTGATTAAATAGTTTTAAATAAAACAGTTGTTTTTCCTCTTTTTGATGAAGAGAAAAAATAATCTATTTAATGCTATTTTCATCCTTATTCGTACTGTATCGTTTATTTTTACTACGTTCAGCGACTTGTAAGTATTCGTCTTTGGATACACCTTTTTTTCTACATAACTTTTGTTTCTCATATTCTTCGGCAAAAAGAGAGAGAAACTGCGAAAGACTTAATTTGAATGCTT
>JAAYXQ010000013.1 GCA_012515825.1 Fibrobacter sp. | reverse complement strand
GCTTTCAATTGATTAAAGGTTCCGATTCAAAAAAAGCTTTACTCGAATTTCAAAAACAACCCTAGTTTATCAAAGATATTAAACAGAGGCTTCGAGTCAATTACCCATGATACAGTTTTTTCGTTTGATACGTGGGTTCGCTTGTTAAATTAATCCCTAACTTGCGGAACACACTCATATCCACTTGAGAAAGTATCACGCTCGAATGCACTTCTGCTCCACGGAAGAGAGCGAGTTTTTCCATCGCTATTTTTGCATTGTAATCTGTTAAAGCACAAATAGAAAGCGCGATCAACACTTCATCGGTATGTAGCCTTGGATTTGAGTTCCCTAAATGATTTACCTTCAAATTTTGAATCGGTTCAATCACCATACGAGAAAGCAAGTTCACTTCGTTTGGAATTTCTGCTAAATACTTTAACGCATTTAAAAGCATTGTAGAAGAAGCACCTAAAAGATCCGTAGTTTTGCCTGTAATAATAGTCCCGTCATTCAATTCAATCGCGACCGCTGGAGCATTTGTTTCTTCTGCTTTTTTTACAGCAGCTAGTGCCACCTTACGATCCTTATAACTAATATGAGCTTGTTCCATTAAAAGTTCAAGCTTATAAATCTGCTCTGGTTCAGCTATCCCTTTTCGCACCTGGCAACAGACATTATAATAACGCCTGATAATTTCAGCATTGGCAGCTTCGCGAACAGCAGCATCATCCACAATACAATTTCCAACCATATTCACCCCCATATCGGTAGGTGACTTATAAGGAGAGTACCCGAGAATACGTTCAAAGATCGCATTCAATACAGGGAATATTTCTACATCTCGGTTGTAGTTGATTGTTGTTTTCCCGTATGCCTCTAGGTGAAACGGGTCGATCATGTTCACATCGTATAGATCTGCCGTGGCTGCTTCATAAGCTAAATTCACTGGATGTTTTAGAGGGATATTCCATATGGGGAACGTTTCAAATTTGGCATAGCCACCTTTGACTCCACGCTTATGATCGTGGTATAGTTGAGAAAGGCAAACAGCCATTTTACCACTACCAGGACCAGGAGCAGTCACCACAACCAGAGGCCTAGTGGTCTCGATATACTCGTTTTTGCCGTAGCCATCATCACTTACAATCAAAGGGATATTAGAAGGATAACCATTGATTGGATAATGCCTATAAACCTTAAGACCTAACTGTTCTAATTTTTTTTGATACGCTAACGCACTCGCCTGACCTTCAAAGCGAGTTAAAACGATACTACTCACATAAAGACCATACCCTCTAAAGGCATCAATCAATCGCAACACGTCCATATCATAAGTGATCCCAAGATCCCCACGCACTTTATTTTTTTCAATATCACCCGCATTTATAGCAATCACTACTTCGGCAGTATCTTTAAGTTCTTCAAGCATCTTAATTTTACTATCTGGTTCAAACCCAGGCAACACACGAGATGCATGATAATCATCAAATAATTTACCGCCAAACTCAAGATAAAGCTTACCACCAAACTGGGAAATACGTTCTGCAATTTTTTCTGATTGCGTCTTTAAATAAGCTTCATTATCAAAACCAACATTCAACATATATTAAAACCTAATTTTTTTTATATAAGAGCTTAATTAAAGATAAAAAGAAAAAAATAAATCAACAACAATGGGCACAAATCATGAAACGAAACAGCCCTTTTTG
>JAAYXQ010000143.1 GCA_012515825.1 Fibrobacter sp. | reverse complement strand
GCTATGGGTTTGGTTGGTAACGATCTTTTGTATTTCCGAGTATTAGTTCATTTTAATCAAGAAAAAAAAGCTTCGGTTAAAAAGAACTACTACAATGAAATGCGAGCCATCGCGAGTAAGTCTCAGGTGTCCTTGGTGGGGGAAGATCAATATGATTATTTTTCTTCTTGGAGAAACCCTGTGCTTCGCGAACTCGCAGACTCTTTAAAGGGTTTAAGCCCTTCGGACTATGCTTCGCTTTTTGTAGAAAAAACAACTCCTGAAGAAGTTAAAAAAGCTTTGAAAATACTTCTTAAAACAGGGTTAATGACTCAGCCTTCTCCAAAAGAATATGAGAAAACAGAGGCTGCACTTTCTACAGGTAATTTAGAGGTGGCTTCTCTTACGATTCGTGATATGCATCGTCAAATGGGAGAGCTTGCTGTTAAATCTTTAGATGATGTGGATCCTCAAGAAAGAGATTTTTCTGGTTTAACGTTTGGGGTAACAGAAGAAGCTGTAGAACGTATTAAAGCAGAAATTGCCGATTTCCGTCGTCGAATTATGTCTATCGTCTTAGAAGATAAAGGTTTTGATCGGGTACTTCGTTTGAATATGCAGTTGTTTCCGCTCACTAAGCCAGCAAAAAAAGAGAGGGAAAAACAATGAAAACTTTTAACGCCATCTTTTGGATTATGTGCGTCATGAGCGCCCTATTCTCGGCGTGTAGTAAAGACGTCGCTGGAGGAGTAACGGAAGAAACGAACTCTATTGCTGGAGTGATTTATAATTCAGATCAAAAGGTGGCTAGCGGGGTAGAAGTTTTAGCTCGTTCTGTTGCAGATACTACCAGGTTATATAAAGATACCACAGACAGCCAAGGCTCCTTTGCCTTTAAGTTTAAGGAAGAAGGGCTTTATGGTGTCTCTGCTAAAACAAGTGACCTTGCCTATTATGAATTAGTGGAATACAAAGGAGCAACCTTAAATGTAGAGGCCTCTCTTAACAAATTCACTTCATTCACTGGAAAATTGACTTTAAGTGGTGCTGATTATAATGAGCCTATTCAAGTCTTTATTCCTGGATCTCCTTGGGCTGTTTATACTAACGAAAATCTTGAATTTGAGATAGATTCGGTGCCAGAAGGTTCTTATTATGTCTATGTGCGCTCTCCTGATCAGTCTCGCTTTAATGATGCCTATTTCTGGGTCTCTTTATTACCAGATACGTTAAAAGGGTCTCAAGGGCCATTACCAACCTCTCTTGCAACGCAAGCTCCATCGGATGATAAAAATTCCGTTTACGAAGAAGCAGATAATAGTCCATTTAACTTTAACTGGACAATCCCCATGTCTTCAGAATATGGGCTTGTGGGTTGGTGGCCTATGAACTATATCTCTAAAGATTCTTCTTCGATTCAATATATCAGTGATGCTAGAGGTCGTACCGATGTGGGTGTTGTTTATGGAAAAACCTTCTTAGATTCTGGCGTGTTAGGGCAGTCTCTTGTATTACGTGGGTCAAATGATTTTGTTGTCATTGAAAGTGATCGTGGCGTTTTAGATAGTGCAACAGCCCTTACATTAGAAGCTTGGATTTATTTAGAAGACTTAAATGAAACAGAAGATGTTACGAATTATCGTAAGAATTTGATTGGAAAAGTAGGTTTTGGAAACTCAGATGATCGTAGTGTATTTAGTCTTGCGATTATTAAGAATGAATGTGAAGTAGAAGGTTCTCCAGTACTTGCTTTCTTTATTGCGGACGGCTCTGGAACAAGTTTAGATTGTGCAAATGCTGTGGTGGATCCTAATGCCATAAAAGTAGGCGAGTGGTTATATACAACTTCCGTTTGGAATGGGCAAACCTTGTCTTTATATGTAAACGGTGCTTTTGTGGCTTCTAGAGGAGTCTCTGTGGATGTTTTGACTCCAAGTATTGAATCGCTTTACTTTGGAAAAGAAAACCTGAATTTTAGATTGGATGAAGTTCGCTGGAGTACAGTCGCTATATCTGCATCCGATGTTCTATATAGATATTATAATCAAGGAGGTGTCCAATGATGACCCAAGACCTACAAGAAGAAATCGC
>JAAYXQ010000142.1 GCA_012515825.1 Fibrobacter sp. | reverse complement strand
CAAGAATGATTGGGTTAAAATTAATTACGGAGTCTGATTTATTGACCAACTCCAAAAACTCTACTTCTTTAAGACGTTGCTCAGGATCCAAAACCTCAATTGGGTGATAATAGATTTCATTGATGAATACAGGACCCGCTTTTAAAATTCCATTTGCAGCTCCAGGGCTAGCGACGGTTAAATTACCTTGAGCTAAACTACCATCAGCAAGAGTCATAAAACCGCTTGTAAAAGCACCTGCAGGGGCTTTTAAACTTGTTTCAGCACCAGTTTTCACACCCTGAGCGACTTCTCTCAAATAATAATCAGATCCATTTGAACTCACATAAAGCCCTGCTTCACCAAAAGCACCTGTCACTTCTGTGCCATCTAATACCAAATATTCTTTTGGCCCAATAACAGTCCCTTCAGCTAAAGTAAAAATCTCGTTTTTAACCGTAGACTCAAATTCCCAGCCACTTAAATCAACAGACTCTGTGCCCGAATTATAAATTTCCACCCAACTAGCATTTCCTTCTAATACAGGCGCCACTTCATTAATACGAACGCTTAATTGAGGAATATATGTATCTGGTCCACCTGGATTACCGCCATCTAAAGTATGAGGAGCCCAAGCTTCTGAATGAGATGGATTATTATTTCCTCCTAAAAAGACTAATGAGCGGCCCTTTCCATTCGCTAAACTTGACCAAGGAGGTTCACCACTAAAGCTACAAGAAACGTCCCCTTTACCAGACAACTTAATTTCAATATTATCGCCTTCAGCAGGTAATCTGGGAAGAGTACCATCCTCATCTAAATCCCAAGGGCCAAAAAGACGACCTGTAAATTGAGGGTATTTTGAATGAAACAAAACAGGATCATTTGTCACCACAATATATTCACCTGTATCTAACGGTTCGCTCGGGAACGTATAGTTGAATGCTCCTTCAATGCGAAGGGTAGCAGTAGCCATATCTACAATAGAAGGGCCACTTACAATCTTTAATTCCACAAACTCAAGAGAATCTGTTCCAGTGTTGTACATGATTTCAGTACACCCTATAACAGGGAAATTTTCTTTTTGAGTTTTCGTTGGCTCATCAGAACAGCTAACTAAATAAAAAAGAGAGAAGAAAAGGACAGTGGTTTTTATAAATGACTTTCTCATAAAGAGTTCCTTTAGAAAAAATTCCCTGCTAAACTGGTATATAGAGGGGTTTTGAATCCTCTAGGATTTTCATATACTCGCTTCCACTCTGCAGCAGCATTACCGAATTTAGAAAATCCACCTTGTTTTAAATTTAATATTTTAATCAAATCAATCATCCAAAAAGGCACTTGTGAACAAGGGCATTTTAATTCCAAAACAGCGTCACAAGCGGGTGAGAAAAATTTAGGTAATCCCGTAGAATGCATGTATTTGGGATCTACGGAATAATCGAAGCCATTTTCTTCACGAAATCGCATGCCAGTATCAATCGTGACTCTTGAGTATTCTTCAGTGACTCCAAACCAAGCTCTTCGTTTGTATTGGGTTAATAAACGTGGCGCCGCATTATGAAGAGCTGTTTTATAAAGATAATCTTTAAGGTATTTAACATCTCGATCAGATTTAGCATGCCATTGCTCTGGAGGCTCATTAAAAACAACTGATGGATTAGCCCCTTTAATAGTCGCTCTACTTTTATAACAGACGGATTTCACCTTTCTTTTGACTTCAAAATGAAAAACCCCGTTAGGATCAGGATGTTCTCCATAGGTGCGAATTCTCATGTTAAAGCGATCTAGTAGACCTGCTTTTTTCCAGTTTAGGAAAGTCCAACGAGGCGAATCCAAATAAAGGTTTGTAATCCAATAAAAGCCACCAGGAGTAATTTTAGAATAATAGTCTTCTTCACAATATGGAGCAATTAAACTTCCAATACGATCAGCCCAAGAAACTGGAATATGATATTTCAGTTCAAATCGTTCGAGCGTACTAAAGCCACGAGCTCCTGCCATTATTTTATTCCAGCTTTAAGATGATTGCTGATATCGCTTCTAGAAAATACACCTGCATAGTCCAATAGAATTAGATATCTTTGAAAAATGTCATATTCTAACTTGACTGCTTTTAAGGTGCTTTCTAAAGCACTTTCTTTTGCACGTAAAAGAAGTAAAGGATCTGAGCCAGCCATAGCAGCAAACTCTTGGAAAACACTCCCAGCATCCACTTGAGCCACAAAATCCTTTTGAACTTTCCACTGAGCAATTAAAGCCACTATTTCTTCATGTAAACGAGCTACTTTCTGATCTAAATCTCTATACTCGTCTAAATAATCGCTTTCAGCATCTAAAACAGAAATTTGACGGCGCATTAAATCGTCATTATTATTTGAAAAGAAGGGTAGTTTTATTCCAATATTCAAATAAAACTTATCAATCGTACGGCGATCATCTTCTGAACGAGAAAGTAACCAAGCCTCGCAACCAGGAGTGGAGCCACAAGATTCTTTCCAATCAGAATATTGATCGCGATCACCAATATAATCGACTTCATCAATCCACTTGTATTTCTTTTCAGCAATCACATGTTTATAACCTAAACCAATATGGGAAATAAAATCTCGATCACCCGCATTTTCTTGTATAAGACGCTCTTCATTGACATTCCACTTTCCTTTTGCCATTGCAATTAATGGGAACGTACTGTCTACATGAGATTGTTGCTGTAGAGTCGCATTCAATTCTTCCATAGTGGGGAGCCAAGAAGTATCTAAAGAAATAGAATCAAACTCAACCCAAGAACGCAATTTCATTTCTGTATCACGAAGGGCTGTACTATCTGCAATAAGCTCCGCTTTTAAGGCGGCTGTTTTTTCAATGGCACCCATCAAATCAACCGCATTGAATGTTTCAGAACCAGCTCTTGCATGAAGTACTGTAATTCGATCTTGATTCACTTGATACAATTCTTCATTAATCGTTGCCATTTTTTGACGAATGACATAACGAAGAGCTCTTTCATATCGATCATAGATTAAATAAGATTTATCAACATTATAACGTGCTTGCTGATAACTTTTCTGAGCTTTCCAATACTTTCGTGTTGCCTTTTGTTCACCAACAGAATTTGGTTTCAAGCGTAATTCTATATCGTGTTCTAAAAAGCCGAACCCACCTAAATTATAGCGAAGTTCTAAATCGTCCCAAAGCTTTGTGGTTGGGCCTGAAGAAATGGATCCGATTCGTCGATTTGCTGTTTTTAACACGGGATCTTCATCGGCAGACTTAACAAGACGATCCCAAGTTAAAGGAGTCGCCATTAAAGTCGAAGTCATGAACAAGAATACAAATCCTATTTTTCTCATGGATTGTTCCTCGACTCATCATGCTGCAAAATTTTTTTAATAACTGGTACTTCTGAGATTGAAACCATTTCACCTAAAAGCAAAGCATTGTCTTCAGGAATTCGAATAATCACTTCTCTTCCATAAATAACACTTTCAGGAATTTTTCTTAATCGAATAGGAAATTCTACAATTCGACTACTAAGACCAATGATTTCACCTTCGAGCTTTTTTCCATCTGCTTGAGAAATAATAGTGACTGTTGTACCAACACCAACCCTCTTATACATTTTTTCGTGAATATAGCCACGAACTAAAGAAGGCGATTTACGCGTTAATGTAATCATAGGGGAAAAGCTTGAAATTTTTTCTCCATCGCGAACATTTACACTTGCAACCACCCAACTTCCTTTACTAGTGATGACAAGATCGTCTTGTTCTTTTTGCAATAATTCAAGTTCTCGACGAAGGGCTTCTGCTTCTGAAGCGCTACTTGTTCTTTGTAAGCCTTTACTACCACGAAGAATACCAATTTGGGCACTAGCATTGGCTTCTACCATTTTTAATTCTTGTTCTAAATTACGAATACGCATTTTCATTGCATCATTCGAATCCGCTTTCGCCACTACACTAGAAGACAAACTTTTTAATTTGGAAGCCATCTCCAAATTTTTCTGATACTCCGATTTGAGCTTTTCAATTTCAAAAAGGATCATATTCTTTTTCGTTGCTAAATCAGCTTGAACTTCTGCTACCTTCTGATCGATGGTCGCAGTATTAATGCTTCCACGCCCTTCAAGAGCATCTAATTCTCGCTTGACTTCATTCATTCGAAGAACAAGATCACCTCGGCTCAATTCCACTAAGGTATCACCATCTTTTATTTCTTGCCCAACAACAACATGCATCTTCACCACTTCCACCGCAGATTGCACACTCACTGTTGTTTCTGTAGCTTCAGCAATTCCTGAAAACATGACACTTGTTCCTTGATATAAAAAACCAAGAGCCACAATTCCGACAATGGATAAAATCCATGCAAAAAACAATTTGTTCTTCAGTATATAATATTTCATCGTGCTTTTAGTCATATCACATCTCAGTCGTTGCATCTTGCATCATAAATTGAACGTCGCTTAAGCCTTTTATTTTACCTAATTCCACAATCACTTCCGCAGCAGGGCGACTAGGCTTTAATCGAACTTGATAAGCAACATCAATTCGTT
>JAAYXQ010000141.1 GCA_012515825.1 Fibrobacter sp. | reverse complement strand
GTGTATTATTTTGCACAGAAGCTTCCCGATGGTCATGTATTAAGACTCTCCATGAGAAAAACAAATTTATTCTCTATTTTTTCTTCTGTATATCCATACTTAATTCTGCTTTTTATTGCTATTGTATTATTGTCTATTATTTCTGCTTTTTTTCTCACAAAGCTTTTTTTAAAACCAATTCACGAAATGATTTCTCGTTTAGATTCAGAACATGTCGTTGACGATGATACCCTTATTTATCATGAACTGGTTCCTTTTATTGTTGAAATAAATAAACAGCGTAAAAATACGCAACATGAATTAAAGCGTCTTGCTAATGAAAAAGAAAAACTATCTGTTTTGATGAAGAACATGCCCGAAGGATTATTGTTTCTAGATGAACATAAAAATGTAGTGATGATTAATGAAGAAGCAAGGTCATTACTCCATGTTCAAGAAGAACACGAACTTCGTCATATAATTTATTATTCTCGTAACTTGCATTTAAACAACCTTATTGATAAAGCTTTCTTAGGTAAGCGCATTTCAGAAGAAATCTCTTTAAATGGAATGCTATATCAAGTGCTTGTAAGTCCAGTGATTGTGTTAAACGAATTTGTGGGTATCATTTGTCTTTTTATGGACTTGTCTGCAAAAAATAAAGTAGAACAATTGCGCCGAGAATTTACAGCGAATGTTTCTCATGAATTAAAAACACCATTGACTTCTATTTTAGGTTATGCTGAGATGATTGAAAATAATATGGTAAAAACAGAAGACGTTCCTCGTATTGCAAGTAAAATTCATAACGAATCCAAGCGAATGCTTATGCTTACAGAAGATATAATGAAGTTAGCAGAATTAGATGAAGTTAGATTTGAAGAAGTAGCCAAAGATTCTGTAGATTTATTAGCAGTGGCACAAGAATGTGCTTCTTCATTAGAACCAATAACTGCTTCAAAAAAGATAGTGATGGAAGTAAAAGGTATTGCAACAAAAATACAAGGCAATCGGCGCTTACTTTTTGAAATGATTTATAATTTAATGGATAATGCCATTCGATATAATCGTGAAGGCGGGTCGGTATTAGTTCTTGTTGATGAAAAAAGTATTTCTGTGCGAGATACTGGAATTGGTATTCCAGAAAAAAGTCAGGAACGAATCTTTGAACGTTTTTATCGTGTAGATAAAAGTCGATCAAAAGAAACGGGTGGAACAGGGCTAGGCCTTGCTATTGTAAAGCATGTTGCCGAGACCCATTATGCAAAAGTAATTTTAGATTCTAAAGAAAATAAAGGGACTGAAATTCGAATACAATTTTAGATTCAGATTTCTTTAGCAAATGCAGCGCTTGTGAGAGCAAAATGGCCTTTAGAAGTTTCACTTTCTGCGCGAACATAGCGATAATCTTTTAGAGGAATCTTAACAGAAAGCGTCTCACTCTTTGTTTCCAAAATGGAATGTGTTTGGTTGAGCTTCTCAGGTGAATAGTTGCCCTTTTCTGCCGTATAGAAATGTAAATATTGAATAGTCCCAAAATCAGCAGAACAATTCATTTGAAAATGAATAAAATCATTTTCACGAGACCACCAAAGGGCAGGGCCATCAGTCAAGTACAGAGAGTCTCCCTGAAAGCCTTCTT
>JAAYXQ010000140.1 GCA_012515825.1 Fibrobacter sp. | reverse complement strand
TAAGTTCTTGAGGGAGCTTATCACCAAACTTAGGATAATGATTCTTTTCAACGTCAGCAAGTTCAGCTAACCAGCCAGCCTTATCAACGGAGAGAAGTTCATTCATATCTTCTACAGTAACGCCTTCTGGACGATCAATAGCTGTTGCAGTTGGCATGAAACCAATTGGAGTTTCCACTGCATCACCCTTGCCATCGCAACGTTCGCAAACCCATTTAAGAACGCGAGAGTTATCACCATAACCAGGCCATAACCACTTGCCTTCCTTAGTCTTACGGAACCAGTTCACAAAGAAGATTTTTGGCATCTTGTCTGGATTAGCTTTACCCATCTTAATCCAATGAGCAAAGTAGTCACCCATGTGGTAACCGCAGAATGGAAGCATTGCAAATGGGTCACGACGAACTTGACCAACTTGGTCAGAGATCACAGCAGCAGTGACTTCAGAACCGACGATAGAACCCATGAATACACCATGTTCCCAGCTCATAGCTTGATGAACTAAAGGAATGGTGCTTGGACGACGGCCACCGAAGAGGAATGCATCGACTGGAACACCCTTAGGATCTTCCCATTCAGGAGCGATCGCTGGGCAGTTTCTTGCTGGTGCAGTAAAGCGAGCATTTGGATGAGCTGCTTCTTTACCCTTTTCAGATTTACCGTTAGCAGGAAGATTCCACTTGTTACCCTTCCAGTCAATTAATTCTGACTTAGGATCTTCGTCCATGCCTTCCCACCAAACAGTACCATCAGCTTCGAGAGCTACGTTAGTGTAGATGGTATCTTTTTGAGCAGAAAGCATAGCATTCTTATTGCTATGGAAGTTTGTACCTGGAGCCACGCCAAAGAAGCCAGCTTCTGGGTTAATAGCATAGAGACGACCATCTTTACCTGGTTTCATCCAAGCGATATCATCACCAATGGTTTCTACTTTCCAACCTGGGATTGTAGGAATCAACATAGCGAGGTTTGTCTTACCACAAGCGCTAGGGAAAGCACCGCAAACATACTTCACAACGCCTTCAGGAGATGTGATCTTTAAGATAAGCATATGTTCAGCAAGCCAGCCTTCTTCATGAGCTACAGCACTTGCAATACGTAGAGCTAAGCACTTCTTACCGAGAAGAGCATTTCCACCGTAACCAGAACCATAAGACCAAATGGTACGTTCTTCTGGGAAGTGAGAAATGTATTTCTTTTCAATTGGAGCACATGGCCATTTGCCATTATCGCTTTCGCCTGGTTGTAAAGGACTACCCACAGAGTGAAGGCAAGGAATAAATTCGCCATCGGTACCGAGAACATCTAAAACCTTGGAGCCAACGCGAGTCATAATCATCATATTGATCACCACGTATGCAGAATCAGTGATTTCCACACCAATTTTTGCAATATCAGAACCAACAGGGCCCATGGAGAAAGGAATCACATACATAGTACGGCCTTTCATGCAACCATCATAAAGAGCCTTCATTTCTGCTTTTAATTCAGCAGGAGCTTTCCAGTTGTTTGTTGGACCAGCATCTTCCTGTTTTTCGGAAGAGATATATGTACGATCTTCAACGCGAGCGACGTCAGAAGCGTCAGAGCGGAATAAATAGCAACCTGGTAATTTTTCTTGATTTAATTTGGTAGCGAGACCCGATTCTACCATTTCTTTAATAAGATTATCGTATTGAGCTTGAGATCCGTCGCAAAGAACGACATTTTCTGGCTTGACCATTGCCTGAATTTCTTCAATCCAAGCATTCAATTTGGCATGTTTAGTCAGGGACATTTCATCTCCTATTAGATGGGTTAATACATAGTTTCGATTTATTTCGAACGCCTATAAACTAGAAATTTTAAACCATAAAAAAAGAGTAAAACAACATAGAAAATCAAAAAAAAGAGCTTACTTAAAAAAACTTACCCCAAGCCCTTATAAATAAGATAAATTAAGACAAAAACGCTATTAGAATTGATCAAAAAACAGAGGAAACATGAGCTGGTCTTATAGAGAACATCAAAAGAATATTCTATGCATGATTATGGCAGGTGGACAAGGAAGTCGTCTTCAACCCCTAACTCGAGATCGAGCTAAACCCGCAGTCCATTTTGGTGGTACTTATCGCATTATTGATTTCGTTTTAAATAATTTCATCAACAGTGGTATTTTTAAAATTAAAGTTTTAACTCAATTTAAGTCAGACTCTCTTAACAAGCATATTTCAGCCGCTTGGAGCCTCAATTCAAGCTTAGATCAATACGTGGACCTTGTTCCCGCTCAAATGCGTACAGGTGAAGATTGGTACCGCGGTACCTCCGATGCGATTTTCCAAAACATCAATTTAATTACCGATGAACGCCCTGATCTAGTCGCTATTTTTGGCGGGGATCATATCTATAAAATGGACATCAATCAGATGATTGATTTTCATTTGAGTCGCGCCGCATTACTTACTATTGCTGCAATCCCTGTTCCTGTCAGTGAAGCAAGCGAATTTGGAATTATCGAAGTCGATTCAGATAATCGAATGATTGGCTTTGAAGAAAAACCCAAAGAGCCAAAGGAAATGCCAGGAAACCCTGGTTGGTGCCTTGCCAGTATGGGTAACTACATTTTTACCAGTAAATTTTTAGTACGTGAACTTCTTAATGGCTCAAAACAAGGGGCCACTGACTTTGGTAAGCACATTATTCCTGCTTTATACAAAGAATATCCTGTTTACGTTTACGATTTCAACACCAATATTGTTCGCGGAGAACAAGCCTCTACAAAGGGCTATTGGCGAGATGTAGGTACATTAGACGCCTTCTTTGAAGCGAATATGGATCTTTGTGCCGAAAACCCCTTATTTGACCTTTATAATAACTACTGGCCTATCAGAACTTTTAACTGGAATCAGCCACCAGCTCGTTTCTTTGGTAATGATGATTCCACTACTTATCGTGGAGCAGCCATCGATTCGATTGTTTCTGCAGGCAGTATCATTGGTGGAGGCACAGTAGTCAAAAGTATTCTAAGCCCAGGAACTTCCATACAAAAAGAAGCCTTCGTGAAAGAATCTATTTTGTTCCCAAATGTCACTATCGGGCCTGGAGCCAAAGTGCAGAGAGCCATTATTGAAAAAGGCCTCCATATTCCAGCGGGTTTTGAAATCGGATTTGATTTAGAGCGAGATAGGCAAATTTTCCATGTAACCGATTCTGGCATCGTGGTACTTGCCAAAGACACGATTATCAAAGCTTAAACTTATCCCTTAAACTGGCGACCAAATACAATTTCATTTTCTTTTTTCCCGTTCAAATTCACCAATCGATCGGGATAAAAAGAAGTATTTAAGGATTCTTTGTCTTCAAGGAATAGAGCGATTCTTTCAAAGAACATCTCAGGGGTTTCACTAGTCAATAGAGATTGTCTAAAGAGCGGATTCTCTGGATTAAGACCCTTACAAAGCCTTGCTGCTAACTGCTTAAGACGGCCTAAAGCCCCTAATGAAGAAATATCTTCTTCCATCATATACCCAAAATATTTTTCAAAAATCGAAAGTGCCTCTCGGATCGATATTTCAAAAGGAGGCTTGCCATCAAAGGCCTCTGCAATTTGCCCAAAAAGCCATGGGTTATGAAGAGCACCTCTGCCAATACTCACCCCAGCAATCGGGTATTGTTGCAACTTTTCAAAGGCCGTTTGAACGCTAACCACATCTCCATTACCAACAACAGGAATATGGGCTCTAGAAGCCGTTTCTCCAATGATATCCCAGTTAGCAAAGCCATTATAGCCTTGAACTCGCGTTCTCCCGTGAACCGTCAACAGTTCAGCGCCTTCATCTTCTGCTATTTGAAGAGTTTCAAAAACATTAATCTGTGTTTCATCCCAGCCAATTCGACATTTAAGAGTCATTGGCACTTGTATACTTGATTTCACTTTTCTTAAAATCAAAGCCAAGCGATTCAAATCTCGTAAAAGCCCAGCTCCACCGCCTTTCCCAGCCACTTTTGGTACAGGACAACCTGCATTTACTTCAATAAAATCAGGTTTTAGTGTTTCTATTAATTTAGCTGCTCGAGCCATCCGTTCTGGATCTCGGCCGAAAATTTGAATTCCAAAAGGACGTTCTTCTGGATAAAACTTTAATTCTTTTCTGTTTTTTAAGGAAAATTCAGATCCACCGTCTGTAGAGACAAATTCAGAAACTAAAAGTCCGATTCTATTTTTAGACAATTCACGACAAAGCCTTCTAAAAGGAGGATCCGTAACGCCTGCCATCGGACTTAGAACAGTATTTGGGAAAACGGATAAAGAACCTAAAGAGAAAGATCGCTTTATGGATGATGGATCAAGAATATTATCAACTTTCAACATTTTACTCACAACAATTCACCTTATATCCTCAGCTTTTAATCAAAAAAAATATCTTATTTTGGTCGAGTCCTATTTTTTTTTATTGATAAACCTATATTTTGAAAGTGCCTAATGTAACAAAACAAGATCTAATCCAGGAAATCGCCAAATCAACGGGCTTTATTCGAAACGACATTAAAATGGTCATCGAACAATTTTTAAGCATTGTTGGCGAAAAACTCATCGAAAATAAAACAATTGAGCTTCGTGGTTTTGGAACATTTGCTTGTAAAGAACGTAAAGCTAGGCCAGTACGAAATCCAAGAACAGGTGAACCTGTTTTATTGGAAGAACGCCTAGTTCCAACGTTCAAATTTTCTTCTGACATTAAAGATAAGATCAACTTCACTGATACTCTTCAAGCTGAAAAAGTTCTTACTGAAGAAAAAGAAAACTCAAATTCTATTCATTAATTGATCAATTTCAGACTCAGTCAAGTATTTCCATTCCTTGGGCTTTAACTGCTGGTCTAAATTCAAGCCACCAATGGATAATCGACGTAGTTCTTCGACATGATTCCCTACCGCCGCAAACATACGACGCACCTGGTGATAAAGACCTTCTCCAATTTCAATTTCAACTTGAGTCTCAGACTTTTTTTCAAGTGAGCGAGCAAACACTGCACGCTTTTCATTTTTGAGAATCACTCCAGAGAGTAATTGTTCTTCTTGAGTCTTTTCAAGAGGCCTTGCTAGAGTCACGTCATAACGCTTTAGAACGCCCCTTTTAGGGCTTTCTAAATGATGAATAAAGTCACCCTTATTCGAAAGAAGTAAAAGGCCAGAAGAATCCACATCTAAACGGCCAACAGATCTAATTTTCATTTCTAAAAAGCGAGAAGGCAATAAAGAAAAGACCGAGTCATGATAGCGAGGATTATGACTACATTCATATCCTAATGGCTTATGCATCATAATGTACAAGTCTTCAAAAGTAGGGATTTGTTCCCCATTTACTGTAATATAATCAGGACGCTTTTCTAACTCAATAAAAGGATCTTCTTCTATTATCCCATCAATCTCAACAACTCCCATACGAATTAAAGCACGAGAATCTTTTCTTGAACCAAAGCCCAAAGAAGAAAGCAATCGTTCTAAAGTCAAAGCAGGCATTATTCCTCCGCCGCAATAAGATCTATAATTTTACGTCGCCAAAAAACTAAACGAAATGGAAGTGGATTCTCTATAAAACGCTTTTTATTTCGACGATACCAAAAATACACTCGAGCCGCAAAGAATAAAGCCATTAACGACCAAAGTAAGAAAAAAAACAATCGGAAACGAATTAAAATAGAACCTCTAATTTCTGGTTCTTTTTCTTTTAACCAATCCATTTGTATATCCCAATTCTTAAACAAAGAAAATTGAGATGTAAAGAAAGAAGTAAAAGCAGACACCACACCCATTTCATCATATTCCATCCGAATCCCTTGAACAACCGTATGTTCGAAACGAATGGTAAATAAACGCCACGCACGACGCAGTAATTTCCACGCCATACGAAGAACCATCGAATGAAGTTTTGGATTAAACATCAATGTCAAAAATTCTTTTTCAGTAAGTTCTCTTAGTTTCTTTGACGCCTTACTATCCTTACCCTTTGAAGCATCAGTATTGGTCGCTTCGTCGGTTACGTCACTTTCAATAGTTTCGGACATTTCCGAATCATCCATTGAAGCACCTTTCGCCAAAGTTTCCTCGCCTGAGTCTACAAACTTTTCAGCCGATTCGCTTATTGGATTTTCACACTTTTCATCGGCTTTCGTGCTTTCCGTTGATGCAGTAATTTTTGCATCTTCGTCGGAAACATCACTTTCTGTATTTTCTACTGTTTCTGTAGCACGGCAACTCATGGCTTCATGCGTTTCTGAATGAGGGTACGTGGACGATTCAACGGCATCACTATTTAAAATTTCGTGAGTTTCATCATTTCTATTTTGATTTTCGCGAGATTTCGATTCAGCCGTTTGCAATGCAGCAGCTTCCGACTCCGTCGTCGATACACCACTATTTTTCAAAGATTCGTCATCTTCATCGTAATCTGTAGCTTCAGAAACATTTCTATCTGTATTTTCGAATAATTCAGACTCAGCTGTTGCACCATCTATGCCAGCGATTTCAGTAGTTTCGTCACGTTCGTCGAGAGCATCTTTATTAGTAGCGTCACTCCCTACATTACTTTCAGTAGTTTCGTCAGATGGATTTTCTTTTGTAGTAAAGAGTTTCCACTTAAAAAGGCGTATTTCTATTAGACTATCTTTTTTTGCACCGACAAAATAGAATCGGATACGCAAAGGAAAAAAAAGAAGCAAAGCCCCAAGAAAAAGAAGCCCTGCTAAAATAGAAATACCTATCAATACTACTCCGCTTCGTTTGCCTTTTCACGAATGATTTGAATCAAATCATTGAAGCTTTTTGTTTTTAAAATGGTAGAGAATTGTTCTTTGTAGTTTCTTGCTGTAGATAAGTCATCAATCACTAAATCCCAAGCTTTCCAAGAATCGTTCACCAAAGACATTTTATATTCCAAAACAGATTCTTTGCCCTTATACCAAACATGAGCAATCACTCTAGCTTCATCAGTCCCTTTGAGTTTAGCTTCTTCGTATACGGTTGAATCCGCGCGATACATTTCTAATTTTTTTGCACTTGAATTACGCACCATGCGTTGGAATTCATTCACAAATGTATCAAGAGCAGCTGGAGTCTGAGCATTCCATACGGAATTAGCTAAAGATTTTTTGGCTAAAAGCTGAAAATCAAAAGAATCGTTTAATAATGTTTTAATCCTCTCTTTTTGATTTTTTGTTAAAGAGGACTTCTTTATTAAAGATTGTAATTCACCATCTTTTTTCTTAATCGCATTAACGGGATTTTCCGCAGCAAAAATAAGAGAAGTGGAAACTAAAAGAAGTGTAATGATTTTTTTTATTGAAGTCATATAATATCCTTATTTTGACATATAAGTATCATGAAATTCTTGTAAAGATAAACCCGTTCTGTAAAGAAGTTCAGCATATTCCGTATTATAAGATGAAATAGCGAAATAATATTTTTTTAACAAATTAACATTTTGAGTATAAGCAGACAACAGCTTTTCTGCATTCGAAGGATCTAAATCGTACTGAATCGCTACTCCTTTTAGAATAGCCTCTGTAGCACGCAGACTTGTTTTCATGCTTTCAAGTTTTTCTTTCATTGATTGCACTTTATAATACTGTTCTTCTATTTTTAACAATAAGCCTTGAGCCGCATAATGTTCTTTCATTCTTAGAGCATTATACTCTATTCGAGCGTTTCTATAATTTTGCCAACCCTTCCAAAAATTCAACCGATAACGTAAACCAATACCGAAAGTCCCAGACAAAGTATTTACGGCATCTTGAGCAAATGCATTTTTCTGAATCACTTGACGATCTCCAGCCCAAGATTTTACATATTCAAATTCAGCCATGATAAAAAATTCAGGTGCAAGCTTTGCTTCTGCAAGATCCTTTTGATAAGACCTAGCTTCTAAACCTGCTTTTAGTTGCTTTAATTCTGGATGAAACTTTAAGGCTAAGTTCTTGTATTCTTCTAAAGAAAGAAAAGGTTCTGGACGAATCGTTAGCACGCTATCTACCGTAGAGAAAAGAGCCCCTTCTTCTAATTGCAAAGAGAATCGAATCGCTAACATCACTTGCTTTAAACCACGATCCGCATCAGAAACAGCTTCTTGAACCACATACATATTCGACTTTAATTTTAAGAGATCCATTTGAGAAACATTAGGCTCATCGTTATCTAATGCTTCTTCTAGTTTTTCATAGGCATTATTTATTTGTTTTTGAACATCTTTTGCCAAACGATTCATTTCTAGTGCTAATAGATAATTGTAATAATAGGACTGTAGCTCTACTTCTTTTTTGTGTTCTCCATGAAGTAGGCCTAATTCGTACTGCCGAATATCAGCTTGAATTGCTTTTTTTCCAACATTATATTGCCCTAAATTAAGAGGCTGAGTGGCTTTAATTTGCGTACCCCAATAAGGACCCATTTTTGTAAAATCCCATGATTCAACAGTATCGCCCCATGAGTCTACATGCTCTTTTAATCCAGGAGCAGGACCTACCATCATAGAAAAAGTAAACGTAGGTAAAATAACTTCTGATTTTAATGTAGCGAGCTGTTCTTTCTTCTTCATTGAAGAATAACGTTTTTCTGCCACCATAGGATCTTTTTTGATGGACTCGTTCACAAAGCGAAGACAATCATAAGATTCTCCCCATGCGAAAGAGAGCACCAAAGATAAAACTGCTAAGACACGAATAACCATTAGCGTAAATCTAGAAAATTTGAATTAGATACCAAATTCCAATATTTAGAAATTACTCTTTCATAATAGCGAGTTGGAAGAGGACGATTCTTTTTTAAGTGAGAATCTAATAAACCAGGTCCAATATTATATGCAATAATGGCATGCTTTAAATTCTGATACTTCCCAATTAAACGCATTAGGTAAGCAGTCCCAATAACGACATTCACATCTGGAGCCATTAAATCTTCTGGAGATTCAATTTTGTAACCAAAACGACGTCCAATACTCTTTGCCGTTTCTAATTTAATCTGCATCAAACCAAACGCTCCAGATTCAGCTCCCGATCGCATTCTTCCTCTTGCTTTTGGATTTCCATGACTTTCTTGAGCGACAATACTTAAAATCAAAAGTGGGTCAATATTATACGTTCTAGAGATTTTCCAAATTTGTTCTGTAAGCTCAACTCGACTTTGTTCATTGATTTTATTCTTTGATAAAAAGGTCAATCCCTTTTCAATTTTCACGTAATCTAAAGTCCACTTTCCATATTCTTCTAGTTCTAAAATCTCTTCTCGAAGTGTTTGTTCTTGAGTCAGAAGAGTATCCCATTTCTTTTGATAGACAACCCAAATAGCAATAAAAACAAGCCAGAGAATCAAAGCCGAAGCATAAAAAAAGAAGAGCACTCCAGAGGATAGTCGAAGACTAATTTTCACGCCTGGAGTTCTCCAAAAGCTCAAGATAACCGACCCAGTCTCTAATAGAACCAAAGGCATGAGATGTCGTTGAATCCACGACCAGACCAAGATGTTGTAATGAACCTAAAGATGATTTCAATCGTTCAATTTCTTGAATAGATCTCTTTTTCTGATTTTCTAAACTAATAATCTGCGCTTGTTGTTCAAGAATCTCTTTATTTTGTATGTAAACAATCGAGAATAAAGTAACAAACCAACCTAGTAAAAGAACAAACAAAGCAATCGCCACACCAGGGCTCAAACGAAGCCCTGTTTGCTTACTGTAATTTATGCCCACCTGTTTTAATTGTTTTAAAAGACCAGAACGTCTAAACGATTTTCGATTATCATACAATTCTAAAACATGAGAGAATCGAGAAAAATAATTTCGATGTTCTTCTTTCGAAGACAAAAAAACAAGCATTGCGTTTTGCTTTTTAATTCTATTCAAAAGATTTAAGAACAACTCCAAATAAGCATCATCAATAAAGTGAGCACTTTCAATATTCAAAAAGAAAAAACAACCAGGACCTTTAATAAGCATCTCTAGTTTTTCACGTACCCCTGGCAACTGCAGTAATCCAAAAGTCCCACGTAAAGTAATAACAACTTCATCTCCGGCGTCGTCTACTAATATGTCCATCCAATCTGACTTCATAGTAAAACTCTCCGTTTAGATAATTTAATTTTCATTCCTAACGAACTAGATTCTAAAGCAGATAATTCGACATCCCAGAAAAAGAATATTCTTAACCCTTGCACCGCAAGAGGAGATGCAAATTGATTCATTCCCATAATAGGCGAAACTAGAATTCGAGTAGCCTGAGAAAAGTTAAATCGAATAAACCAAGCTAACAATCGATCTTGTAACTCAAACGTTTCTGCATTTGGATATAAAATGGGAACATCTTGCATCAAAGAAATTTTTGTCCCATTGATTTTCATCAATTGCGTTTTTGAATCAAAACCTCTCATTCCAAGCTCTAATTCTGTCCCAAAATAGCCCTTAAAATCAAGATATGTAGAATTAGTTAAACGATAATCTAAATCAAATGCCGCATGCTTTGATAAAAGCGAAAAATGCTTATCCACATGAAAAATATGTTTCGTCTCTGGAGAAGAAAAAACTTGTTCCGAATGAAATAACAAATGAACTGCTTCAGGCTCCCGTTTCAATTCATAATCACATGGATAAGTTAATGCCCCAGAACGATCTTCTACTGCCGACTGAAACCCAGAAACGGAATTGATTTTATTAGGCACAAAATGATCCAAAAAACCAAGAGAAATATCTCCGTCATCACGCATCGCATTAAATAAATTAACTCCCGAAGGCTTATAATTCAGGGATCGTAAATAAGCTCCACGCATATGATCTATCAACATCGATATTTCAGAATTATTCACCCAAACTTGTTTTTGTCCGTCTAGCAAATAATCCGATACTTCTATTCGAAGACCATCAAAACTTTCTAATTCTTCTACCGCTAAAAAAACACCTATTAAATCTTTATGAGCTTTCCAACGGACTCCAGGATTTTTCATTCCCTTACCACCATACAAATCCCGATAGAAAAAAGGTGCCATTAGAGGCAAAAGCATCTCTTCTATTTTTTCTAAATCATTACCACTTAACTTTTCTAAAGCATAACGATGAACCGCAAGAAATGATTTATGCAAAAAATTAATCTCAGGACGACGAATTAATAATTCTCTACAACTATGAGCTCCAGCAGGTAATCCCAAATTAGAACCTAATGCACTCACTAAATTCACCTTCCCTTCAGTCATCTGCTGCTCAATCACATGAGCGACAGTCCATGTTTGATGATCTAGTAAAGAAAGTTTCTGTTCTAAAGATGTAAAAAATGAGGTGATTGTTAATGCATTATCTAAAGGAACTTCTAAAGAAACAACAACACACTTATCATTTTTTGGAAGTTTTTGTATTTCTTCTTCAAAAATAGAAGGCTCTTCTTCTGTAAAGGCCTTAGATAACCCCGTCGAAACAGAAATCAGGCGAATCATTGTTCCCTTATCTTCTGTAGTAAACCAACCAGAAACAGGCGTAGTACGGCCTAAAGCAAACTGCAAACTATCATCGTTCACTAAAGTGTATTTAAAATCAAAATGAGCTAATAGCTCCGTCATCCCAATTTCCCAAACCATCGATGAATTAAAATAGCCGCTTGGTTCTACTTGAAAAATTTTTGTGATATACTGACGATGCGTTTTTAGTTGCAAAGACTGGAGACGAGAAGGGAAAAAAGGAGACATGGAATCATAATAACCGCCACCAACTAATTCTAAACGTCCTTCTTGAAGGCGTGCTTTGATCCAAGCAATTTCTTGAGGGCAGTATTTTACCATTGCTTCAAGAATAGAGCCTGGTAAATACAAAGATAAGCGTATAGGAGTTCTATCTAAAAAACGCTTTAACTCTATTGCAAAAGCTTTTATTTCCTCTACTGGAATAACATTTAATGGAGAGAAGACATCTTTTACAAAAAGAAGAATTGAAAGTTTAATTTTATACATAAATCCTTATATCTCTTTAAAAATCAATATAATAAGAAATCAATGAGAATAGATATGATTAAGAAATATAAAAACCGAAACGTAATAAAAATCAAGCGATTAATAACAGGAATGATTCAGCAAAAGTAATTCGTAAATAAGAGCAGATTAACAGAGATAGATCAAAAGAATAAGAATAGCTGAAAGCAGAAAAAGCACAGTCGAAAAAAC
>JAAYXQ010000139.1 GCA_012515825.1 Fibrobacter sp. | reverse complement strand
TTACTTTAGACATTTTTACTCCGTAAACATGGAAAAATTGTGTATGAAAAATAAAAAAAGTTGGTTTTATAAGTATAAAAAGGAACTTTTCTTGAAATACAATATTTTACAAACATAAAATATATTTTCATCCAGTGATTTCTATATCCATTTTTTTAGGCTGCTTTTTAGCTAAGTCCTTCGGAGGATCTCGCTTGAGTTACACGAAGGAAGTAATAATAGACTCGTATTGCAAGCTGTTCTGCGTGGGTAGAAAAAGAAAGATAAAGCATTGAAATCTATTTCTAATAAAATAGAGCCAAAAGCCAGCAGCAAAGAAATACAGTAAAGTAAGTAATTATCATAATGACGTCCAAATAAGAAAATGTAATACCCCATTGTAGCGATTTCCTTTTTGGTAAAAAGCCTACGACTAAGCCTAATATAAAACCATAGCCGTGAGCGAAAATATCAGAATTCTCACCAAGCCCCATAAAGACAGCAAGAAGTAGGGCTCCAAATAATGGAGCAAAACGTCTCTGCAAACCATGAAATTCTTTGGGCATTAAACGAAACTCAATCGAGCTAAGTGCTCCAAGAGAAGCAAAAACAAAAGTGGAAAAACCAAGAGAACGAAAATTTTCTTGCATTGTTAGACTGACGAGACCATTCGCTAAACCAGAGAATAGTAATAGTGGAAGAATCAGTCTAGATAATGGAATTCGAAGAGATAATAAGTTCAAAACAAAAAAGCCTGAGATTAAATTCCCTAGAACATGTTTAGCGTCGCCATGAAGAGAAAGGGCTGTAAACAAACGCCACCATTCTCCTTTCAAAACCATAGACGCATCCGATATGCCTCGAGACGTAAGGTGAGAAATACGATCAGAAAATTGAATTAGAGTGACAAGTGCTGGAACAGATAAAATCCATAGAGGCTGTAAGGTAACCATTACTGGAAGAGGCGCATTATTTTGATGAGGAGGATTTTCGCATCGAAAGAGTCGAATTTGTCTTCGTGCAATTTTTGCCTCATCCTTTGAAACCCAAATTTCAAAAGGCCCTTCTTCTGTTGGAATCACATCGTGAACGATTTGTTGAGAAGCTAAAACGAGACTATAATCTCTAATAGTGGAATAATTAGCGGAAGCGATGATGTTTTTATCTTCTTCAATGAGTTCATTCATGAAAACAAAATACCAATCTTATAGATAACTGGCTGAAGAGATTCTTTATTTTAAGGCTTTTTGCTGTTATTCTTTTTTTTCTCCTCTTGACGAATAGTATACCAATTGGTATATTATAGTCTATGGATACAAAAGAGCGATTTTTAGCAGAAGCTTTGCAGCTTTTTCGTCGTGAAGGTTACGAATCTGTAGGGATTCAAAAAATAGTGGATGCCGTTGGTGTCACTAAGCCTTCGTTGTATCATTATTTTGGGAGTAAATCAGGCCTACTAAAAGAACTGCTCGAGTCTCATTTTAATCCTTTTTTACGCTCTTTAGAATCCATTTCCTCTTATCGTGGCGATTTGGTCTATTCTATAGAAAAAATCATCGCTCATTACTTCCGCTTTGCACAGGAAAATAAGGATTTTTATCGTTGGTATATGGGCATAGAGCATGCTCCAGAAGAAAATGAAGTTTCACGTTTTGTTCATCCAATTGTGGTTAAACAATGGACCCTTTTTGTGGAGCTTTTTAAGGCTGCCTCTTTACAACATGGCAATATGAAAGGAAGGCATTATCGTTATGCTTATACTTTGATGGGAGTAATTAATGCTACCATTAGTTCATCAATGCATGGCTTAACCTCCTTAAATGAAGAAAGTGTCTATCAAACCGCTCATCAATTTATGCATGGAATATATTCGTAGTTTTTTTTGCTTTAATAGTATACCGTTCGGTATATAAAAGGAGTTGTATGAAATCACCTAACCATATTTATCATTTATTCCCTTTGGGAGCTTTATATGATAAAGCAAATCATTCTTATCGTTCCATTCGAGAAATTGAATCTTGGATTGATCATTGGAAACGATTACACATAGACACGGTATTATTAGGGCCTGTTTTTGAATCCGTTTCCCATGGTTATGATACTGTGAATTGGAGACGAGTAGACCCAAGAATCGGTTCCTCGGAAGATCTGCAATTTTTAATTCATCGATTACATGAAAATGATATTCGTGTTGTTTTAGATGCTGTTTGGAATCACACATCCAGAAAGCATTTTGCTTATCGAGATTTACAAGAAAAGGGTATGCATTCTAAATATGCTGATTGGTTCCGTCAAATCGATTGGAATAAACCAAATAAGTGTGGTGATTCTTTTACGGTGGAAGGTTGGAATGGCTTTCAAGAATTACCTCAACTGAATTTGAATTCTTCTTCGGTACAGCAAGAAATCATGGATGTGGCTTCTCTTTGGATTGAAAGCCTAGATATTGATGGAGTTCGTTTAGATGCCGCCGATGTAATGGATCGAAGTTTTTTAAAAAAATTATCTGTATTTTGCCGACAAAAGAAAGAAGGCTTTTGGCTTATGGGAGAAGTTGTTTTTGGAAATCCTCGTTTATGGCTTGAAGAAGCAGAATTAGATTCTGTCACTGGTTATGAGATATATAAATCGTTATGGTCTTCTTTTAATGACAGTAATTTTTTTGAAATAGCGTATTCTTTGAAACGTTTATTTGATAATCAAACTGGTATTTGTAAAAATAAACGACTCGAACTATTTAATGAAAATCATGATGTTTCAAGAATCAGAAGTATTTTAAAAGACCCATCGGATTGGTATCCGTTACATTTTTTATTCTACATGTTACCAGGAATTCCTTCTATATATTATGGAGAAGAATTTGGTTTTCAAGCAATCAAAGGAAATCAAGACGACTCGAATTTAAGACCGTCTATCAACTCGTGCCCACCAGAAATAATCCCTGAGCCTTATTACTTAGGTGTTTTGGAGCACTTGTCTGGATTACGGTTGTCGAGTCCGATTTTGATAGAGGGTGGGTATGTTGAATTAGAAGTGAGTCCAAGGCGCCTTGCTTTTAAGAGGACTCATGCCTCTGGAGAGTTAATCGTTCTCATTAATGGAGAAAAAAATCCAACGGCATTTCTTATTAACGAAAAGAATCCAAATGCGATTTGGGTTGATATGACGAATCCGCAAGAGAATTCTTATCGAGTAGAAAATGGAAAAATAAAGGTGACGGTTGATGCTAATTGGGGGAAAGTTTTAAAGCTTCAATCATCTTTTTGATCGCTTGCCCTCGATGGCTTAGTGCTTTTTTTTCAGCAAGAGTCATTTCTGCAAAAGTGCGATCGTACCCTTTTGGAATAAAAACAGGATCATACCCAAAACCCTCAGAACCTTTGGGGGTTTCTATAATATCTCCCTTACATTCTCCTTCAAAAAATCGAGGGGCTTCTTTGGTTTTTTGAATACATAGAACGCAGACAAATCGAGCTTCTCTGTCTAGATTCCCTTTGAGACGGCTTAGTAATAATTCATAGTTTTCTTGATCTGAAGCCTGATCTCCTGCATACCTTGCAGAATAAATCCCAGGAGCACCGTTTAGGGCTTCTACCTCAAGCCCTGAATCATCAGCAATGACCGTTGCGACAATCCCTTTTTTTTCTAAAAAATTGCAAATAGCATTCGCTTTGATGGCGGCATTTTCCTCAAAAGAAGAACCAGTTTCTTCTATTTTTTCATGAAAATCAATATCAGAAAGGGATTTCGTTTCATAGAAATTAGAATCCAATAGATTGGCAAATTCTCTGACTTTCCCTGGATTACTTGTGGCGATGACGTATAATTCTTTCATAGGATTAAGATATAAAAAAAGGGGATATTAGGTATGGGTTATAGCTATAAAAGCTTGTAGAATCAGCTCTTAAAGAAGTTTTTACAAAATTATTATACAGATATTTATTTGGTTAATTCATTTCAGCACCCTATTTTGGGTGCTTTGCATAAGTATTGAAATTATTTAAGGTGTTTTTTGAACGAGCCTTAAAATAAATAAAATTGTGGAGGATTCTGAATGAGTATATTTGAAGAATAAGGATCCTTTTATGTCAACTAATGTATGGAAATATTCACCAGCACCTAAAAAAGAAGGTGTTCATGTTCTTGTCGGAGAACCACTTGAAAATCTAGTTCCATGGATAGACTGGAAGTATTTTTTGATGGCGTGGGGAGTCCAAAAAGATAAAGAACAATCAGAACAGTTGTTAAAAGAGGGCAGAACCTTTTTAGATAAAATAATTTCTGAACGCTTGTTAGAAGCGCGGGCTGTCATAGGATTTTATCGGGTACGTCGAATAGGGGATTCTTTAGACCTTTATGAAACAAATGAAATGCTTCATTTTTTACGCCAGCAAGTAGAGCAAGATAAAGACGCTCCACTTCGCTCATTAGCAGATTATTTCTCTCCTTATGATTCGGATTGGATAGGCTTATTTGCTCTTAGTGTGGGTTTTGGAGTAGAGGCTTTTCAAAAAGAGAGTGCTTCTAAAGACGATATTTACTCAGGGATGCTATTGCATACACTATCGGCAAGATTAACAGAAGCCTATGCCGAAAAATTACATCGAGATGTGATGAAAGACTATTGGGGTTATGCTCCAAATGAGCCCTTTGGAATAAGGCCTGCACCAGGGTACCCTGCGTGTCCTGATCATACGGAAAAAAGAACTTTTTGGAGATTGCTTCATCCAGACGAACGAGTAGGGATTCAATTGACTGAAAGTGATATGATGTTACCAGACTGTTCCATTTGTGGTTATTATATGGCTCATCCTCAAAGTCGCTATTTTAGCGTTGGCCCAATTGGCGAAGATCAACAAAAAGAATATGAAGAAAGAAAAATGAAGATGAAAAAAGGGTAACCCTCTCATTCCAATTTTTCTTCTATACAACAACAATCAGTTTTCAAAATACGATTTCATTTTCTTAAGAGTTGTTTTTATATGATACATGCCGTATCATTAAGAAAAAATAATTTTATTTCAAATA
This sequence comes from Fibrobacter sp., assembly GCA_012515825.1. GTDB lineage: Bacteria > Fibrobacterota > Fibrobacteria > Fibrobacterales > Fibrobacteraceae > Fibro-01. The sequence continues at coordinate 382 of JAAYXQ010000139.1, read as the reverse complement.
TAAAAAACCTAAATTTCTGTAAAAAAGATTAAGTTATGTATCATAATTAGTTGCTTTTGTCTTTATCCCAGTTTATATTTATAGATATGAAGAACATTTTGAAATACAAAGATTATCGCGAGTATATGCAAGATGTATATAATGAGCGTAAACGGACTTCTGTGTTTTCATGGAGGGAGTTTTCCGCATTGGCGGGCTTTACTTCACCAATCTACATGAAGCTTGTTTGTGAAGGTAAGAGTAGTCTCAGCAAAACGAAAATGGGAAGGGTTGCGCAGTCATTGGGTTTGGAGGGCTATGAGCGTGAATACTTTGAACAGATGGTGATTTTTGGCAACGCCAAAGCAGACAAAATAAAGAAAGAAGCTTTGCTTAAAATGGA
>JAAYXQ010000138.1 GCA_012515825.1 Fibrobacter sp. | reverse complement strand
TTATTTTTATCACATTCACTCGTTTATTCTTTAGATCTGGTTCTAATTTGGATCCAGTGGAAGCAAACGAAACGGCCTGGGAAACAGCGACCAATATGATCCGCCAAATAGGCAGTCCATGGAATCTGGATACTGTGCCAACGATGATTTTTGAATACAAAAACATCATTTTAGTATTTGCACTAGGGATGATTATCCACTGGCTCCCCGATCGCTTTAAGAGACTTTATCGCTATGTATTTGCAAACTTCGCTCTCCCTATACAGATCATTCTCACAGCACTATCCATATTTGTGATTTATCAGTTTATGAGTGCAGACTCACAGCCTTTTATTTACTTCCAATTTTAGCCTAAACTATGTATAAATCAATATTCCTGTTTTTTATTCTATTGGCTGCAAGATTAACACAGTTAGTGCAATTGTACTTTACATCTATTCCCTCTGGCGGTTTACTGACAGAACAGCCCATTAAATCTTTCATATGTGCATCCATTGTAGAAATCAGTACTTTCGCCATCATAGCTTTTTTGTTTAGTATCGTATTTCTGATTAAGCAAAAAAAATGGCATTCTTTCTTTTATGCTTTTTTTGCCTCCATCGGTGTTATCTATTTACTCTTCTCTGCAATCAATGACCAAGTCATGCGATGGATGGGGCAACATTTTGATCTAGCCTTTATTAAAACCTATTCCGTATCGAATCTTGAACCAAAACTCTTTCTGAATATAGCATCAAACGGCATTGTCAGTTTTATTATTTCTTCTCTCATTGTGCTCATCACAGCATGGCTTCTCTATTTTATCCCTAAAAAAATCACTTTCAAGAATCATTCTTATTTTTCGTTAGGTTTATCTTCTATTGTTCTATTCGCTCTTTTTATTATCAGTTTTACTGCCATCGATTGGTATAAACCTGTCCGTATTCGCTGGAAACAAATCCAACCGATTGTAGCGACTTGGTATTATGATATAAAATACGATTTAACGCATAAAAATAAAACTGAAGATATTTTAATTGGCATTGAAGAATTGGGGGGAGATATAAATAGTGATTACCCCTTCTATCATTTTGTCGCCAATGAAGATTCTTCCCTACAAGCATTTAAATCTAAACCTCTTGAAGAACGTCCTGATATCATTTTACTGTCACTAGAAAGCCTGCGCGGCTGGGCTAGTGATTTTCGTATTTCAGAAAATTGCAACCGCATGCCAAACCTATGTGCTCTCTCTAATTCAGGAACATCATTCCCTTATACATATAGTGTTGGATTCCCTTCAACTGAAGGCATGACTGGTCTACAATTAGGTATATGGAGCCATCCTCAAAAAGTATTCCTCACTGATTTTATTTCTTCAAATTCAAGAGCTTTGCCAGAAATTCTAGGTGATGCAGGATATTATAGACTTTTTTTGACCGCCGCCGAACCTAGCTTTGATAATTTCACACCATGGTTTAATAAATGGGCCGATTATCATGAATATAAAAAAGAAAATGATTCAGACATTCCTCTTGCCCATCGATTTGTAGAACTCTATAAAAAACGTCCAAAAGACAAGCCTCTTTATTCCATTTGGATCAACTTTACTACACACACTCCTTTTACCGTTCCAAAATCTTATGCGAGCCCAGCTAATACTTCTGAAGAACGCTACAAACAAGTTTTAACTTATTTGGATTCCGCGCTTGGTATTATTTTTAAGGCAATTCAAGAAGACGATCGCCATCATGAAACCATCCTAGTCATTACTGGAGATCACTCCATTGCCAATAACGCTAGTCAAAAAGCAAGTAGCCAAAATGGAAATGCTTTTGCTGGACAGACATGGACGACGATGACTTGGTACGGCTACCGTATTCCTAAAGAAAAGAAAATTCTTAGTCCTATATCCCATGTCGACTTTGCACCGACGATTCTCTCGCTTTTAGATTTATCCGTCTCTAATCATTTTGTTGGCACTCCACTTTTTGACGAAGAAAACGTTCACCATACCGTTTATAGTTTCCGTCGCGGAGGGATTGCTAGAAGACAAGACTCTATTATTTGCTTCACGGATGTAGATCCATCTGTTCCTTCGCTATACAAAAAACACAATTCGTTTATTGATTGGGACAGTACAAACACAATTGAAGGATTTGCTTCTGAGCCCGATTTAGAAAGCCCTCATGATTTTAATAATCTTGAACATCGTGCAAGAGCAGCCGCAGAATCTTGGAGATATATTTTAGATCATAACAAGCTTTTCCCCACTCAGAAATAATCGATAAACCTAGCTTGAATTCAAAAACCACAAAAAAAATCTCTGTTTTTCAACAGAGATTTTTCGTGGATGATGCAGGGATCGAACCTGCGACCCGCTGATTAAGAGTCAGCTGCTCTACCGACTGAGCTAATCATCC
>JAAYXQ010000137.1 GCA_012515825.1 Fibrobacter sp. | reverse complement strand
TGTGGGAAAAAGGTGAGGTAGAATCCAAAATCTAAAAGTTTATTTACTGGAACTACGGTTTTTCGATAGACATCGACGATATAACTGATAGCCTGAAAAGTAAAAAAGGAAATGCCAACAGGAAGAACGATTCTATCGACTAAAGATTCTGTTTTAAACAGATAATTACTAGCGGCGTTAAAGAAGTTATAAGCGTGTAGTTCTAATCCAAAGACTTGTTGAATAAGGTCTAAGAAAAAGTAGGTGTATTTGAAATAACTCAGGGTGAGTAGGTTAACGATGACTGCTATAATAACTCCAAATCGACGCCATGAAAGGGAGGAGTTACGGTGAATCCATTTCGCAAGATAATAGTTTGCAACTACAGTGAAAATAAGAATAAGAACATAACTTCCGCTTGTTTTATAATAGAAAAAGAGACTTACAAAGAACAAGAAGGCATTGCGAAGAGCAAATTTATTATGGATTAAAGAAAAAACTGCAAAAACAATGGCGAAAAAAGCCCAGAAATAAAACTGAGTAAAGAGCAAAGGGGAGTTTTGATCAAAAGAGAAAATAATAGAGAAATAAGAAATGAGGCGATCAATCATGGTTTAGAGCCCTTTTCCTTTGTTTCTAAAGAACTGTTTTCGGCGGGTAAATTCGCCACATGGTTACTATAAGCTTTAAGAAGAGCCTCATAGAATAAATCACCAATCAGCTTGTAGCCAGTACTTTTAAAATGGACTTTATCTTTTTTAGCAAGATCGGCCTTTTCCCATTTTGCCATAGAACCAAGCCCACCCATGATGGTAAATAAATCCCATACACCAGATTCATATTTTTGGGCCATTTTAAGGAATGCTGCTCTAGCTACTTTACCGTTTGGGTGCTGAATATAACGATTTTTTCTTACTTTTCGATAGGAATCATTATTGGTGGTAAATAAAATGGCGGCATTGGGAGCTACTTTTTTGACTATTGTGATTAAGGAATCATATTCTTGTTGGAACTTTTCATCATTAAATTTTTCGACGTGGGCATCATTAATTCCAATGGAAAAGATAATGAGATCAGGCTTAAAAAAAGATAATTCGTGTTCTAAATTGGGGCACATCAAATAAGCTTGGACTTTTGCTCCGTTAATACCCACATTTGTATAGGAAATGCCTGGGTGTTGATTTTCTACAAGAATTCCAGTAAGAGTAAATTTGTGATGTAAATCAGGTATGGTATCGCTAATAATCAGAGAGTCTTGAAACATGGAATCGGCAGAGACTACATCTGTTTTAGAAACACCTTTGCTTATGGAATCTTTTATAAGAGAATCTTTTGAAAGTGAATCTTGTAAAATGGAATCCTGTTTAAATACTTGAATTAAAGAATCTTGTTTTAGTGAATCCGTCCAACGAAAAGAGATAATCAGGGAGTCTGTGGATCGTGGTAGATTAAAAACAAAGGATTGATTTACTGTGTCGGGAATCCCTTGATATACCGTAGAATCTAACTTGACAATGGGAACAACATCGTTAAGTTCAGAAAAACCAAAGACTCGTACTTCGTTAAAAAACCAAATGGGCGTATTATTATACTGATTTAAAAAAATAGATATTTCTGCTCGTGGATCTGTTGTACTTACTGCAATTCCTAAAAGGCCCAATGGTTTAGTGATTTCTTTTAAAACATTTTTGCTCATATCCCATTTGCCTTTATAATAGGAGGCATAACTAGATGGGGTATTTGTTCTTGCAGCAGAATAAGGGAACACAAAGCCTCGACCAGCGGCGAGCCCTGGATATCTTTTCACTAGGTTTTCGCGAACACGGTTTGAAAAGACATCCGCTTGTATATGAGATCCGCCAAAGTGAACAATTCGAACTTGACCTTTATTTTCGAAAACAAGAGAATCCATTTTTTCGTAAAAATGCTTGTAACTTTCATCTCCTGCTGGGAAATGAATTTCGTTGATAGAGGTATCAATAAATGTATAGTTTGCAAAATCTAGGGTGTTCTCGTTTGCCGCTAAGAGGCTAGAGAACAAAAGAAGAAGGCCTATCCATCGATTCATTGTTCCTCCTGTGTTATCGCAGAGCTTTTAATTGTCGAATCTTGTGTTTTTAGAGAATCAGCAAAAGCTCGAATATCGTTTAATTTATTATCATCAATTTTATGTGCATCGCGGAATTTGAAAAAATCATAGTATGTTTTTAAGGAACTACTAAAGAGGTTTCCAATATGAGCGGCTCCTTGACGGGTAAAATGAATGTAATCTGTGTGGCCTAAGGCAGGAGTTCTTTTTACCCATTTTTGCATAGAACCATTACCACCCATGACTCGGTGCATATCCCAATAGGCTACGCCATTTTCCTCGCAAACTTCTCTAAGAGCCTTAATCACAAGTGGAAGCCCTGGATAAGTTTGTAATTGACCGTTAATTTGTTTTGCCATATCAGCAGGGCCAATGAATAAAATATCGGCATTTGGATTAACACTTTGAATTGTATGAATTTGACGAGTGATAATTTTTTTCGTCCATTCCACATTCCCTCTATTTGTTCCAGGAACGAGATTACCACCGTATTCCATAATAATCAAGCGCGCATTTAAGGCGTCATAAGATTCTTTTAACAATGTCTTGTCAATGCGGTGAAATATAGTACCAGAACTTCCTCTCATCGGCACGTTATCTAGAGCTACACCAAATCGCCCATCTACGGCGATACCATATATTTCCGCTTCTCCAGATAAACTAAGGCGGGCCACATCTGTAGGCTCTGGAAGTATCCATTGGTATACATTGAGCTTTTCAAAACGTTCGACTTTAGGTGCTGGTGCATTGACAGCTTTTTTCTTCTTCTTCTCTTTTTCAGGATCCCCTTCATTTTCAATATAAGTGGAATCATAAGAAAGAGAAATATTCAAACTTTTTTCTTTACCAGTTAAGACACGTATTTGTGAATACTCTCCTACATGAGGAAATTGTTTCTTTCTATTCGGCCTTTTCTTAATTTGAATGCTTGCCGATCCGTTGAGATTGGCAAATTGGGCGAGAGGCCCGTAACGATTATGGGTAGCTTCTTGTTCTTTTGGGCCAAATAAAATAAAGCGTTCTAGATCACCTGAATTCCAATGACTTGTTGTCATAGAAGGTACTTCAAGTATTGGGGGGAGCATTCCTGGACCGCTTCCACCAAAAACTTCTTGCAACTCTTCTCGAATGGTTCCTGAAATGCGATCTTCTTCAATTTGTGAATCGCCATAATGAATAATGTGAACCACTTTTTCTTCAAGAGAGGCTAGTTCTAGGTGTAAAAAGAAACGATCAAACCAAGTAGGGTCGTTGTTTGGCAAATCAAAACGAGTGGCGCCTTTTTTAAAGAAGGATTCATAAAAGTGGAGAGAATCAGCATAGACCGAAAACTCACGTTGACGTGTTTCTTCAAGCA
>JAAYXQ010000136.1 GCA_012515825.1 Fibrobacter sp. | reverse complement strand
GATAAATGACAACCAAGATAAAACATATTTAGATTCCTCTGAAATAAAAAAGCTTTAGTAAAGTGGATTTTTGAGGGAGCCTTTATAATGAAAATAAAAAAGAGACCCGCTAAAAACGAGTCTCTTTGTGAGAAAATCAATAGAAAATGATTATCGACCTAAATACTTACGGCCAATACCCATTTCATCTTTATATTCAACATAATCTGGGATAAAGCTGCTATCAAATGTAAATGCCACGTTAGCAGAGCATTGGAATTCGTTTAGCAATTTACCTTTTCCTTTAAATGAAGCCTTTTTCTTTTCCACCTTTTCGTCGCCTTTTTTACCGACAACCACTTCTGCTTCACACCAGCCTGAACCAGTCTGTTTTGCAAAAACTTCTTTACCGTCAGTAGAGACTAATTTGATTTTGTCTACGACAAATTCTGTGTTATTACCTGTAGAAGCCCAAACTTGAAGTTCTCCAGTTAAAGATGTGGAAGAAATCTTAATGGATGGGAAAGCCATGACATAACCCCATTTATCCACACGATTTGAAGGACGTTCTCCGATATTTTCACCGAAAATCAAGAAATAACCTCGAGTGTTAATGCGGCTTTTATTTAATGCTTCTTTTAATTCGGCATTTTCTGGAGCCACTACATCAATTTGGAGTAAGAAGTACTCACGAACAACAGGATCTTCTTCACTTAAAGCATTTGGTAATGCAACCTTAACGTATGCATTTTCAGCTTCAGCACGAATGGTCTTCACAGCGCCTTCGCCAACACCTTTACGTTTTGCCATCACCATGGCGGTGTCTAACTTAGCAAAAGCGTTCAATACAGTACCGTAGTCTGTTTCTTGAGCCGCTTGAAGTTTACCTAAATTAGCAAGAGCTGTCACAAATTCTTGTGTCACTTCGTCTTTTTTTGCTGAATCTAAAGCTTTTTGAGCTTGTTCAAAATAACCCGAAAGAAGCTGACTATTCAGATCTTTCTTTGCTTCGGCATCGGCTGCACGAATTAAAGCGAGAGCGAAATTATCATAAAATTCATCGGAAATTTTACCCTTTTTCTTAGCTTCAAGATAAGAATTAATAGCGTTGCGAAAGCGACCTGCTTCAAGATGCTCGTCCCCTCGTTTTTCATTTGTTCCTTTGCAGCCTGTAAAAGCAACTAAGGCGCCCATAATGACCAAAAAAAGCATTTTCTTCATTTTTTTCCCTTGTTGAATATTCATCTCTTAAAAAAAGAGAGTTTTTTGACATTCTATTTGTAATTTAATTAAATATCTTTGTATCAAACCATAAGAAATAAGTAAATTTTTCTTTGGAGTTCTATATAGTGAATTTTTTAGTTGTTAGCCCAGAAGCTGGTCGTTGGAAAACTCCAAGTCCACTTGTACAAGCCGTCAATCATATGACTGATGCGTATGCTCGCGTGGGTATAGAAGTTGTTACTTGTTCTCCTTTTTATCCTCATCAACTAGGTGATTTTTCGTCATTTACTTGTATTTTTGAAGGAATTGAAGAATTACACCATCTTCCTTTTCAAATTTGGAAAGGGAAAGATGCTCGACATACCTATATATTTAATAGCGAATTATTTAATCGGCCTGCCATATATGGTGAAAACGGGTACGCCTATGCCGATAACCATATTCGTTTTTCTTTTTTGGCCTCTGCCGCATTGTCCTATTGTAAAACAATTGGTTACAAACCCAGTGCTGTATTAGGGCATGAATGGGGCGCCGCTCTCACAGGCGCACTGATGCAAACCACTTTTTCAGATTTCTATTCTGATTTGCCATTTTTCTTTACCGTTCATAACATTACTTATGATTGCCATGTTTACGATACCGAAATTGAGCGTATTGGCTTAAATCGGAAAGATTATAACATGGATGGTTATGAATTCTGGGGAAAGGTGAGTTTACTTAAAGTAGGGTTATGTTACGCCAGAACCGTTCTTTTCCCTTCTCCTGGTTATAGAGATTCTATGCTTAAGTCGAATCTTCCAGGTGGTTTGAGTGGTTTCTTAAACCATAATGAGAAAAAACTTAAAGGCATTCAATTTGGTGTCAGCTACGCACTTTGGGATTTTAACTTAAAAACAGGAATTCCTATCTGTGAAGCCAAAAAGATGGCTCGAAAGAACTTCGAAACGCAATTAAACGCTTCTTTCCAAGACAAATTAGTGATATACACTCACTTGGATAACGAGTCAGGGAAAACATCTGAAACGCTTGCTACCATTATTTCTGATATCACCAAACTCAATGCATTTCTTGTCGTCGGTATTTTAAAAGAAAATCCAGATTGGAATTACTACCAATCTCTAGTTCAAGAATACCCACAAAACATCGCCATTCTAGATATTTTCGAAAGTAAAAG
>JAAYXQ010000135.1 GCA_012515825.1 Fibrobacter sp. | reverse complement strand
CGCGTTTCAGGGTGCTCTTTATAAAGAGCTCCATATTGCCTAATTAAATTTGCCAAAGCTAAAAATCGATTCGTATAAGCAAGCATTAGTAAGCTAATGGCAGAAAAAAGAAGCGCAGGTGTACTAATATCTATTTCCATATACTTGAAATATAACATTCTTTTTTAGGTCTTTTGTTTTCAAATGAATCCTTTCATTTGGAATATAGACCAAAATTTGGTGGAAACCCAATAAAAAGGCTTTAATTATTTTTAGACTTTAATTATTTTTTTGCGTCTTCAAAATAAGCGCTTAGCGCAGGAGTTCTATATGAACCAGGTCTCGGAAAACCCTGTAAAAAACCGAAATGACAGTTTTTCTGCATTAGTTGTTATTTCTGGTTTATTAATCACCCTATATTTAACCTCAAATATTATGGCCGTCAAGTTAATCTCTATTTTTGGATTGACTTGGTTTGACGCTGGAACAATCACGTTTCCGTTTGCTTATATGCTTGGGGATGTCTTAACAGAAGTATGGGGATTCAAAACGGCAAAAAAAGTAATTTGGCTAACTTTTTTCTGCAACATCTTACTCGTAGTAGCTACGTTTGCTGGCGTCTGGTTCCCTTATCCAGATTATATTGCTGAAACGGCAAATGCTTATGCTATCATATTTGCCTATGTTCCACGCATTGTTTTAGCGTCTCTAATTGCCTTTTTAGGAGGTGAATTATTAAATGCTTGGGTATTAATAAAAATCAGAGAAAAAACAGGCGAAAAGCTTTTATGGGTTCGTACCATAGGTAGTTCAATGGTTGGCTATTTATTTGATACCACTGTTTTTGTTTTGATTGCTTTTGCAGGTACTGCTCCAGTACGCGACTTAATCTTTATGATTGTTGTGCAGTATATAGCAAAACTTTTGATAGAATCGCTAGGTGCAACCCCTATGGTTTATGCTATAATCAATTACTTAAAAAAACGACATTCGCTTGAGGAAGTAGCTTGACTCACCTCAATCGATATGCGAGAATAGATTCGAAATTCAGAAGAGAATTTTTATTGTTGCAAGGAACGGGCTGTATATGGAAGCAGTGTTCCTTTTGTGATTATCATAAAGATTCTTCTGAAACTCCTTTTATTACGAATAAAGTAGTTCTTGATCAAGTTACAGGAATTTATCAAGTCTTAGATATTATTAATTCAGGTTCTGGCATGGAACTTGATTTTGAGACTATTACGTATCTTCAAACAATAGTTTTAGAAAAAAAGATAAAAGTAATGTGGTTTGAAGCTCATTATTTATATCGGCAAACGCTTTCTGATTTTGCAGCTTTATTCCCTTCTGTAGAAATAAAATTTCGTTGCGGAGTGGAATCTTTTTCAGCTAAAAGAAGGCTTCTTTGGCATAAGGGAATTCCTTCTAGCGTAACTCCTCAGGAGATATCAAAATATTTTCAGGGAATATGTCTATTAACATGTGTCAAAGGGCAAACAAAAGAAGAAATATTAAATGATATTGAGATAGCCAAAAAATACTTTGAATACTTTAGTGTCAACGTCTTTTGTAATAATTCCACAAAAGAGAAACAAGATCCAGAACTTGTAAGTTGGTTTATGGAAGAAGTGTATCCTAGATTAAAAAAAGAATCAAAAGTAGAAGTCTTAATTCAAAATACAGATCTAGGTGTTGGCTAAGATTATTTCTTAAAGCGTACAGCCGTACCGTAGACGATGACTTCTGCTGCATTTTGCATTACAGATGAAGAAGCATATCGTATATTGACAATGCCATCCGCATTTAATTTACGGGCTTCTTCTACCATTCTTTTATTGGCAATGGCTCTAGCTTCATTCATCATTTCGTTATAACTTTGAAGTTCTCCTCCAACAAGAGATTTGAATGCTTGAATGATGTCTTTTCCGAGATGCTTTGATTGAATGGTACTGCCTTTCACAAGTTCGATAGTCTCAATTTCTTGCCCTGAAATAAAATCAGTATTTACTAAGATCATCTTCTTCTCCTTTTTTTATCTCTTGAATCCGTTGCATTAAAACGTAAAATAATAAGATGGTTATAATGATAGAAAAAATGGACATAATTATAATT
>JAAYXQ010000012.1 GCA_012515825.1 Fibrobacter sp. | reverse complement strand
TGAGTTCACCTTCATTTCCGTGTCGTTTTAAGGGAACAGTTTGTTCAATATATTTTTTGAAAGATTCTGTTCTTAAAACATCACGAGTCAATTCGGTTTCAAAATAGCCTGGGCAAATAGCATTACAGGTGATTTTATATTTCGCAAGTTCTGCAGCTACGGCTCGAGTAAAATTAACAACGCCCCCTTTGGAAGAGTGGTAAGCTACAGTATCAATAGCAGTATTACCGACTAAACCATACATAGAAGCAATATTGATTATTCGGCCATAATTATTCTTTTTCATGATGTTTGCAAAGGCTCGTGTTACAAAGAAAACGCTTGTTAAATCGGTTTTAATGGTAAAGTCCCATTGTTCATCAGTCATGTCTATAACGCCAGCATTTTCAGCAGAGCCAGCACAATTGACTAGAATGTCGACTTTTCCACATTTTTTTTTCGATTTCAAGAGCCATTTGAGCCCCTAATCCAGATGAGGCTCCAGAAACAACCACATTTCTTCCCTTGAGATTAAACACATAGCTCCTCTTAAATCAAAAAATAGCTGAATTGCTAGATACTTATAAACTACGAAAAAACGTCGTTGTGCGCTATAATTAAATAAAAAAAGCCAACCTTTAGAAAGGTTGACCTTTGAGAGAAATGAATAAATTTGAGGCTATTTCATTTGGGTCCATTTGAAAATAGAAACATTCTTATGATTCAACCTAATTTGAACCAAATAAGATCCTAATGATAAATTCTCTTTTTCAAGTGAGAACATTGTTGTTCCCTGCATAATAGAGAGTTTTTTGGATAAAATTCGTTTTCCTTGCAAGTCAAAGACATTGACTTCCATAATTCCATCTTGAGCGGATTGAATCACTCCTGAGTGGATATTATAAGTGAATGTTTTATTGGAGTTCTTTATGTTTGGAATACGTGTTATTCCATCCCATAAAATAACGCCATCTATGTTAAATCCAAATTGGTCTATATTAGGGCCTCCATCATTAGTGATGGATTCTAAGTAAATAGTATTTACGCCGCTTTTTAGAGGAACTTTAACAGAAATGGAATCCCAAGAAGTCCAAGAAGCAGTTGATGGGAAAGAAATAATTCCAATGAGAGAATCATTAATCGATAAAGTCATTCCTCTTGAAGTAGTACCAGCATTTGCGAAACGAAGTGATAAAATGGCTTCTCCACTTGTGTTTGAAGAAATTTTCCATAAACCGTAGCTTTCTATGAGATTAGAAAAATTATAATATCCATTATCTACATACCCAGTATTTTTTTCTTCATAGACACCGACTCCTTCTACTGGATTTGCTGCATTAAGATTTGAAAGAATCGCTACTGGAGTAACAACGGGTACTGCTTTTGTTACAGTGATACTCCCAGAAAGGGTTGCTGCATTCCCTTCGCCTCCACTTGTGGTCACGGTGAATTGGAATGTGCCTAATTCAGAAGGAGTTCCACTTATGGATAGTGTTTTTTGAGCCGCATTTAAGTTACTAGTAACTCCTTTAGGAAGGCCTGTAACTTGAGCGCCAGTACAATTCGCAAAAGTATAAGTTATACTGCTAATCGTTTCACCAAGAGCAATGGTTTGAGATGAAGATCCTTTGGCTGATAAACTGGGGTTAGTTGTTTTTTCCACTAGACCGTTGATATATTTTTCAATATAAAGATATCCAGAAGCGTCCTTTGTAATGGCATCGGAGGCATTATTTTTATTTAATCCCATTTGGTCTTCCCAAGAATCAGGAATACCATCTTTATCGGTATCAGTGGGAGCCGTTCCAGAAGCAAGAGTTCCAACATTTCCTGAAAGGCCTAGTGCAGATTCATTCGAAATCAAAGCTCCTTTAGACCCAAGAGATTTTAATTCGTTAATGAGGTAAGTGTCTACTTCATCTCTAGCTGGATAAGAAGCACCAACGTCTTCTACTATGATTTTGTATGCTTCAGCGGCAGAAGTTTGAGCTGTGATTGTTGGGTGTAATTGAGGAGAATTAGAAAATCCACTATAAGAAGAAACAATGGTGGCTCCACTATAGACGGATTCATCTGCGATAGTACCATTCAAAACACCATCTAACTATAGTCTAAATAATTGTTTTTTGGAAATACTTGGAATGTTTCCGTGGCTCTAACAAAGGCTTCTGTACCACCTGTGGAAGGGCCCTTAATAAAGTAGTTGTCTTCAATACTTGCCCAAGAATCGCCTGCTGATCCACCCATAATATAACCGCCGCCACCGCCCCAGTTATAAATGACGTTGTTTACAAATTGATTTAGACCTTTGACTTTAGGATTTCTTGTTTTATTATCTATATATAAGTTTCTGAATAATGTAACACCGCCATCGGTTTGCATTAAACCACCACAGGAATGTGTTTGAAGTCCTTGTCCAATAATGGAATTTTGGATGGTGATATTAGAAGGTTCCGTTCCCTTACTATCCCAGCTAATCGAAAAAGTTTCATCTCTTCCCCAAGTGACTGAGACATGATCGAAAATCATATTTTTGCCATTCGCTACACCTGCAGCATCTTTACCAGAGGACCCGTTGATTCCCATGCGAATTCGAAGGTATCGAACGATCAAGTTATTAGCACCAGAAAAAGAAACTCTGTCTCCATAAAGCATAATGCCATCACCAGGAGCAGTTTGGCCTGCAATAATAGAGTTTCCGCTAAATATTAATGTGGATTTTAAATTGATAATTCCAGAAACGTCAAAAACAACAATTCGTCCTGCTTTACTAACGGCATCGCGAAAGGATCCCACTCCAGAATCATTCAAATTAGTCACGTGATAAATTTCAGGAGAAGAGACGGCTCTTGCTCCAACTGTGAAACGTCCAAAGCCTTCTGCACCTGGAAAAGCGAGCAAATCAGCCGCTTGGAGAGGCATTGAAAATAATAAACAAAGAATACCGATTGATGTTTTGTTTTTTAAGAAACCCATTCCCATAAAAACTCCTTTACAAATGGAGACCCACCACTCAAAAGTCATGAGTGCCTTTTGAGCACCTCAAAAAATCATTTTCTTCAAAATTGGCTGTGGCACGGCCTTGCTCAATTTTGTGGAAGCAAACCAATTTTTAGAGGTTCCATTTTATTAAAATAGGATAATGGTATCGAAAGAGAGAGAAAAACAGAAGAAAGCATTGTTTATAGACAACGCTTAATAAGGAACGGCACTATTGTATGATTAAATACCTTTTCCTATTCAAAAGCACCAAAAAAGGAGTTTAAAACAGAAAAACTTCCTATATAAAGGAAGCTTTTCTGTTAAGAGCGGCAGACCGGGATCGAACCGGCAACCATTAGCTTGGAAGGCTAAAGCTCTACCATTGAGCTACCGCCGCAATCTTTGAAGTCAAATATACAAAAAAATGATTTTTTACAAAGGTATTTTCAAATCATATTGTGATTTTTTTTGAATTTTATTAAATTTTTTATCCTTTTACAAACAAATCAAGAGGTTGCATAACTTGTTACAGAACCCGCGCAGTCGTCAGATGCCTAATCGCCCAAGCGATGGGACAAGGATAAATGAAGATATCCGTATTTCCCCAATTCGTCTCGTTAAAGATGATGGAGAACAGCTTGTGATAGAAACACACAAGGCTCTTCAGATGGCTAAAGAAGCCGAACTAGACCTGGTGGAAGT
>JAAYXQ010000134.1 GCA_012515825.1 Fibrobacter sp. | reverse complement strand
GATTTTCTTAGATACCAAGAGCTATGCCAAAAATTAAATGAGGCAAGCAAACTCTACTATGAAAATGCCTTTTCACCTATGAGTGATGAAGAGTTCGATATGGGAATGAAGGAGCTAGAAGCTCTTGAAAACCAGCACCCTGAATGGAAAACAGCATCATCTCCAGTACACAAAGTCGGCAGTGATTTAACAAATGATTTTCCAAAAGTCACTCATCAAGTGCCCATGTTGAGCATCGCGAACGCGTACAATGCAGAAGAGATGGACGATTTTATTCGAAGTGCCACACAAAATAGCGATACTCAAATAGAATGGGTCTGTGAAAGGAAAATCGACGGCGTGAGCCTCTCTGTCATTTATGAAAACGGCGTTTTAAAACAAGCAGTCACTCGCGGCAATGGCGTTCAAGGCGATGAAGTGACCCTGAATGCCCTGACTATAAATGATATTCCCAAGCAATTAAAAGGTGCACCACAAGGCATATTAGAAGTCCGAGGCGAAGTCTATATGGAACGTGAAGCGTTTCTCGCGTTAAACGAACGATTCTACACCGAAGGCAAAAAAACGTTTCAAAATCCGAGAAATACTGTTGCTGGGAGCCTTAAACTTAAAGATCCTAAAGAATGTGCCGCAAGGCCGCTTCGCTATATCGCCTATTTTATTACGCAAAATATAGGCACACAAACACACTCTCAAAACTTAGAACAACTCAGAAAATATGGGTTTATAAGTAACGATTATTGGCTATCTAATAATTCAGAGGGCGTGATGAAAATAGCAGATCAGATTTATTCTGGCAGAGAATCACTGGCCTTTGATATCGATGGCATGGTCGTCAAAGTCAATTCTTTACGCATACAAGAAGAACTAGGCTCTACAGCGAAAAGCCCTCGCTGGGTTATTGCTTATAAGTTTAAAGCCGAGCGCGAATCGACTCAAGTCCTTTCTGTTGAATTTCAAGTCGGCCGAACAGGGGCAATCACACCCGTTGCGAACTTAAAACCTGTTTGGTTAGGCGGCACTACAGTCAAACGAGCCACACTACACAACTTTGATGAAATCGGGCGCTTAGACCTTCACATTGGAGACTTCGTTTTAGTCGAAAAAAGCGGAGAGATTATTCCAAAAATCATTCAAGTCGAAAAAGAAAAACGGCTTCCTACTATTGAAACGATAGAAAAACCAACACATTGCCCAGTATGTGCTTCTCCTTTGCGACAAGACGAAGAAGAAGTGGTGATTCGCTGCGAAAACTTACACTGTCCTGCGATGAAACAAAGCCTTCTCGAGCATTTTGTAAGCCGAGAAGCCATGAATATTGATAATCTTGGGCCAAGTTTAATCGCTCAACTTCTCGCCTCTGGAAAAGTCAAAAACATTCCAGATCTCTATCGCTTAACCAAAGAAGACCTTCTTGAATTAGAACGCATGGCCGACAAAAGTGCCGATAACGTGATCACAGCGATTGCAAAAAGCAAAGAAAACAGCTTAGAACATTTTTTACATGGTTTAGGCATTCGTTTTATTGGCAGAACAAGTGCTCGAAACATCGCGAGACACTTTAAAAACCTAGATGATATTATTCAAGCCTCCATCGAAGACCTAAAAACAGTACCTGATGTCGGCGAACGCATGGCTCAAAGCCTCTACCAGTTTTTTCATCAAGAACGTGAACTTGCCGAAGTCTTAGAACTCAAAGCTCTTGGATTACCAACAGAGTTCAAAGGGTCTGTCAAAAATCTATTCCAAGGCCAAACGATTGTCATCACGGGCACTTTACCTACCCTAGGCCGAAACGAAGCCCGCCAAATGATCGAAGAATACGGAGGCAAAGTTTCCTCCTCGGTCAGTAAAAAAACAAGTTGGGTTCTCTTTGGTGCAGATGCTGGCAGCAAACTCACCAAAGCCGAAGAATTAAATATTCCTCTTCATGACGAAGCCTGGCTACTAGAAGCGATTGAAAAAGAAGGTTGATTGAATCTCCACTAGGATTTTTTATGAAGTATAAATCCGTTTTATTAGTTGTAGAAGACATTGAAAGATCAAGGTATCTATACGAAAAGGTATTATCCCAAACAATAGTCGCCGATTATGGTGAAGATATTTCCTTTGAAGGTTTTTCTCTACATCAAAAAAAGCATTTTGAGAATCTTCTTAATATTAAGGTAAACTTTCAATCTAATAGCTGTGAACTATATTTTGAAGACGATGACTTAGAAAAGATTAATTCCTTAATAAAGGAAAATCATTTAGAACTCGTTCATGGTATTATTGAGCAGCCATGGAAACAGAAAGCAATCCGTTTTTATGATTACGACAAAAACTTAATTGAAGTTGGCGAATCATTTGATAATATGGCTTACCGATTATATAAAGAAAATTACCCAATAGAAGAAGTTCTTAAACTTTCTTTTTTTACCGCAGAAGAATTAGAAGACATTATTAAGAGAAAAGAAAAAGCTATTAATTGATGCCACTCCCCTCACTTTTCATTGAGTTCTCATTTACATATTAATTAATGCTCGTCTTATAATCACATCCTATAAAAAAAGAATGTCTGAATTACTGTTTTATCAAAATTAGAAAAGCGTAAAATCTTGTATATAGTGACAAAAAAATCAAATGGATGCCGCTACATGGAGTAATAAAAGTAAATTGTGGAAGGAGTAATTTTAAGGAGTCCATATGAAGAGCATTATCTTGAACTTAT
>JAAYXQ010000309.1 GCA_012515825.1 Fibrobacter sp. | reverse complement strand
CGTGCTCCATTTGATGTCGCTGAAGGTGAACCTGAACTTGTTGCTGGTTTCCATACAGAATATGGTGCCATGCAATTTGGTCTCTTCTACATGGGCGAATATAGCCATATCGGTATTAACAGTATTTTAGTGGCTTGCCTATTCTTAGGTGGTTACTCTGTTCCTTTCGTAACGACTGAAACAATTCAGTCCAATATAGGCATTTCGCTCGCTGTTTTATGCGGTATATTTGTAGTCGCTATTTTAGCTTTCTTACATCTTTTGTATCGCTATGCCCGCTGGTATAAAAAGAGTGCTGCTAGCAATAAACAAGTCATTCTTCGCGAATATTCTTTATACAAGATTCTTGGCTGGGCCGCTGTAGTTGTCTTTGCTGCTGCTGGTGTTGCATCTGCTCTATTCTTCCATCCAGAATTTACAGTAATAGATGGTCAACCAGTTTATGGCATTGGTGTTGCTTTAGGAACTGCTTTAATTCATATCTTGGTCTTATTAGTAAAAGCGATATTCTTCTGCTGGATTTGGATTTGGGTTCGTTGGACTCTCCCAAGATTCCGTTACGATCATGTGATGAATTTAGGTTGGAAAGTAATCTTAAATATTGCTCTAATTAACCTTGTTGTTACAGCGTTGATTGCAAAGCTTTTAGGAGGCATTTAATGGTTCGCCAGATTAAGCAAAAACCTATGAACTGGATTGAACGCCTCTATATTTTTGAGGCATTCCGTGGATTGTGGACTACATTAAAACATGCTCTTCGTGGTTTATTACGCTATGAAACATTGCCTACAGTACCGTATCCAGAAATTAAACCTGAGATTAGTCGTACTTATCGTGCAAAGCATCGCTTGATGCTTCGTCCAGATGGCACTCCTCGTTGCGTTGCTTGCGGCATGTGTGCTACGGCTTGTCCTGCTCAATGTATTTTCCTCGAAGCGGCACCTTCAGAAGATGGTCGTATTGAAAAGCGCGTACTTCGTTTTGATATAGATCATTTAGTTTGCGTTTTCTGTGGCCTTTGTGTAGAAGCTTGCCCAGTAGATGCTCTTCGTATGGATACTTGTGATACAAGTTACGTATTTCGTAAAAGGGAAGATTTTGTGACTCCTATGTATCAATTAATGTCTTGGGATCCAAAGGATTATCCTCAAGATGATCTTCAGAGCCAAATGGCTCCTGGCGGAACTAAAAATAAACAGGCTTTAGATGCCTGGGGACTTAAGGTAAACTAATGCTCGCTCTCATTTACTTTATTATTCTCGGAGTGATTGCGGTAGGGAGCGCATTATGCGTTCTTCTTTCTCGTCATCCTTTATATGGAGCCCTTTCATTAGTGGTTTCGATGGTCTCTCTCGCTGGCATTTATGGTTTGCTTGGTAGCCCTTTTGTGGGCGTCGTACAAATCATGGTTTATGCAGGCGCTATTATGATGCTTTTGACTTTTGTGATCATGGTCTTGAATGGCGCTCGTGATTCAAAAACGCCTATGTTCGACAAAGTCTCTCTATTTGTGTT
>JAAYXQ010000133.1 GCA_012515825.1 Fibrobacter sp. | reverse complement strand
TTGTTGTCCCTTCGGATATTGAAGCACACAAGGCTCTTGATGATAATGAACGATATAAAGTAGTGTGGACTGTTCTAAATGCACTCAGAGCGCATGATGATAGATTTAATGCCACTGTAAATAAAATAGAGCTTAACAAAATGAAACCAGGTCAAATCCTTGTGGGAAGACCGGAAGTATGCTTCGAAAATGGAAAACCGGTAACTTCTTCAGGCGATGAAAATGGAAAAGGACAGGAAATTGCAGAACAGCTATCTTTGCAATTTCAAGAACTTCAATCAGTAATATTTGCTCGCATGGTACAAAAGGTTGGTGATAGAAGATACTGGGAGCAGTGGGCAAAAAATGTAGCAGAAATCGCTGAAAGACAGATTGAACGAATCAATCACCTTATAAAAGAAAGCGAAAAACACAAAAAAGCATTTGATAGTTTCCTTGTTGGTCTTCAAAAAAATATAAATCCATCGATTACTCAGCAAGAAGCAGTTGAAATGCTTTCTCAGCACACAATAACAAAACCAGTATTTGAAGCGCTGTTTGAAGATTATTCATTCGTTAAGAATAACCCGATATCAATATCAATGCAGAAAATGTTGAATTTATTGGAAGCAAATGCAGTTGAAAAAGATACTGAAACACTTGATAAGTTTTATGAATCCGTTCGCAAACGAGCTTCAGACATAGATAATGCTGAAGGTAAGCAGAGAATAATAATTGAACTTTATGATAAATTTTTTAAAACTGCTTTTCCGAAAATGGCAGAAAGGTTAGGAATAGTATACACACCTGTAGAGATAGTTGATTTTATTATTCATTCTGTTGACCATGTGCTTAAAAAAGAGTTCGGACGTAGTGTATCGGATGAGAATATCCATATTTTGGATCCTTTTACCGGAACTGGAACATTCATCACAAGACTACTGCAAAGTGGCTTAATTTCAAAAAAGGATCTCCAGCGAAAATATCAGCATGAAATTCATGCAAATGAGATTGTGCTTCTGGCGTATTACATTGCTGCAGTAAATATTGAGAATGCTTTTCATGATGCATTTAACTCGAAAGAGTATCAGCCTTTTGACGGTATATGCTTAACAGACACATTTCAACTAGGTGAAACAGATGAAAGTGAGAGCTTTTTATCTGAAATTTTTCCGCAGAATTCTGAACGGGTTCTGAGGCAAAAGAAAGCTCCCTTACGGGTGATTATGGGGAATCCTCCCTATTCTGTTGGTCAAAATTCAGCCAATGATAACTCCCAAAATCAAAAATATCCGAAGCTTGAATCAAGGATAGCAGGAACATATGCTGCTGCTACAAAAGCAACAAATAAGAATTCTCTATATGACTCATATATAAAAGCATTCAGATGGTCTTCGGATAGGCTTGATAAAAACGGTGGAATTATATGCTTCGTCTCGAATGGTGCCTGGATTGATGGTAATGCTCAGGATGGCTTCAGAAAATGCCTTGAAGGTGAGTTTTCGGCTATTTATGTATTCAATTTGAGAGGGAATTGCAGAACTCAAGGAGAATTGCGTAGAAAAGAAGCTGGCAATGTCTTTGGCTTAGGCTCCCGCACACCAATTGCGATAACTGTCCTTGTGAAAAAACCAAAACAGAGTAACAAAAAAGCTGAAATATACTACTATGACATAGGAGATTACTTAAGTAGGGAAGAGAAACTTACTATTGTATCAAAAATGAAATCAGTTGGATCTTCAGAACTAACATGGCAAAGGCTTTCACCAAATGAGCATGGGGATTGGATAAGTCAAAGGAACGAGTCTTTTGGAAATTATATATCTTTAGGTGATAAAGACAAAAAGAGTAAAGAAACTTATTTTCAGCCGGTTTATACAAATGGTGTCAAAACAAACAGAGATTCATGGTCGTATAATTCATCTCCAAGAGAATTAACATCTAATATAAAAAAAACCATTATATTTTTTAACGAACAGATAGATAATTGTAAGACATTATCTATTGATTTATCACTCGCCAACGTTAATAACTATATCTCATTTGACTCTACAAAACTTTCATGGGATTATGCCCAAAAGGTAGACCTCATTAAAAATAGGAAATATGAATTCAATCCAGGTTGTATTCGTGAATCACTTTATAGACCATTCTATAAACAGCATCTTTACTTTAATAGGGAATTAATTAATCGCGTTTATCAAACACAAAAGCTATTTCCGAAACAAACACAAAAGAATTACCTCATATGTGTTTCGCCTACGAATGAAGGTCTCGCGGCACTTATAACAGACTTGATTCCAGATCTACATCTTAATGGTGACAGCCAGTGTTTTCCCCTATATTACTACGAAGAACGAGAAAAGCAAAACCCATCACTCTTTGATGTTGCTGACGACAACAGCGAATATGTTCGAAGAGACGGTATTACCAATTTCATTCTCGATCGTGCACAGAAGATTTACGGCAAAAAGGTCACAAAAGAAGACATTTTTTACTACGTCTATGGCTTCCTGCATGCTCCAAAGTACCGGGAAACCTTTGCAAATGACCTGAAAAAGATGCTCCCGCGCCTTCCTCTGGTCGATGAACCCCGAGATTTCTGGAAATTCAGCAAAGCGGGTAGGGAATTGGCTGATTTGCATATAAACTATGAATCTGTTCCTGCATATCCAGGTGTGAAAGTTAAGGGTGTAGAAAGCAAGTTCTTTGAAGTTGATAAAATGAGATTTCCTAATAAAGATCAGAAAGACACGATCATTTATAATAGTAAGATCACGATAGAAAATATTCCTGAAAAAGCATATCAATATGTGGTGAATGGAAAAAGTGCCATTGAATGGATAATGGAACGATATAAGATAACCACTCATAAAGAGAGCGGAATAACGAATGACCCGAATGACTGGGCAAAAGAAGTAGGGAATCCCAGGTATATTCTTGATCTGCTGCTTAGTATTATTAATGTGAGTATGAAGACATTGGAGATAGTGGAAAATCTTCCGGATGTATATTTCGAATAGGGGAGTATTAGATGAAAAGAGACATGGACCTGGTACGCCTTATCTTGTTTGAGGTTGAAAAAAATGAAAAATGGGATGAATGGAAAGATATCAAAATTGAGGGGTACAGCCAAGAAGAAATATATTATCATATAATGTTGCTAAATGAAGCTGGCCTTATAGAAGCGAAAATACTTTGCGATGGTGGAAAATGGGTACCTTATAGATTAACTTGGAATGGGCACGAATTCCTTGATGCTTCCAGAAATGAAACTGTTTGGAAAAAAGTAAAAGGTATAATGGCAAATAAGGGAGGAAGTTTTGCATTCGAAGTAGTTAAGTCACTCGTTATTTCAGTATCTTTGGAAATGTTAAAACATGGCTGATATTATTACCATGAGTAAAAGAACTTGTAAATTTCTGATTTTTAACTTCTTATGAGATAATATATAGTATTGCAAAAAACTGTAAATTTAAAAGTTCCTTCATGGAATTAATTGATTTATTGTAATTGAATCTATCATACAATCAACCGAATAATTATTTTTCATACAGTGCTTATTATGATATAATGCCAACCACAAATATTTGTCTTTAATACTTTTTGTAATATTTTCAGACTCGTTTATTAGTTGAACAATGCTGTTTTTATGTTTTTTAAGATAATGCTCATTATGTTCTTCAATACAAT
>JAAYXQ010000132.1 GCA_012515825.1 Fibrobacter sp. | reverse complement strand
CAAGAAAAGCTAAATTATCAAAAAATGCTTTTAGGAAAATCATGAAAACAATTGAAGTCGTAGCTGGAATTATTCAAAAAGACAATAAAATTTTTGCCACACAACGTGGATATGGTGATTTTGCAGGTTACTGGGAATTTCCTGGTGGGAAAATGGAAACAGGTGAATCCCAAGAGCAAGCCCTAATAAGAGAGCTTAAAGAGGAACTCAACGTTATTGTTTCTGTTGATTCTTTTTTTTGTACTGTTAATTATGATTACCCTTCTTTCCATTTAATATTGCATTGCTTTCTTTGCTCCATTATAAGTGGCGAATTAACGTTAGTAGAACACAAAGCAGCTAAATGGTTAGATAAAGCAAATCTACTTTCTGTAAATTGGTTACCCGCTGATATTACTGTAATTGATTCTCTTTTACAGAGGGAACACAACTAAAAAATAAAACCTAGTTGTACGCGCATATCAAACCCATCGCGAAAAGGTTTGTATTGTGTTTCATGGCCCTCTTTAGAATCATATTTTTGGACTAACTTCTCCGTTTTTATTTCTTTTATTTGATGATGAAAATAAAAGGGAATTATTTGACCAAGAGTTATATCAAAATAAATTTTTCTCTCTGGACTTTCCAATCGAGAACCAATCTTTAAATGAGTTCCAACAAAAGTAAAACGCCCCATTATATCTTCGTTATAAGAAGTTCCACCAAAAATATTACTGGATTCACTCGTTTTTATAACACTCATATCGCCTTGTACTCTAAAGAAATCAAAACCTAATATTCTTTTCCAATGCCATCGTTTTATTTGTTTTTCCGATGAATACGATGCTCGAGCATCTAGCCAATAAGCATCCATATTTCCTGTTATGCGATAATTTCTTTGATAAAAGCTAAATGAAACCACTTGGGTAATGGAATTATCTAAAGCCCGATTTGGAGAAAGTGTTTCGTAAAACCGTCTTGTATCTTGTGGAAGTTCTATAGCTAAATTCCCATAACCAATACGAAAATCCCAGTGAGTATATAAAAATGAAGCCCAATATTCATTATACTGAATTTCTAAGGGTATATATAAAAAACGTTTTGTATTTTCTTCTACTTTTCGTAACCCATAAATATATGACTCTAAATCCAAATGATAGCCTTGAATAGAAAATCGGCCTTTTTCTAATTGATATTCATATTTTAGAAAACCTGTATAAATCATCGATGAATCACGTATACTATAATGATTATCCTCTAAAGAAGCTCGTTTTGAATCCATCAAACTAACACTTGAATAAAGATGATGTTGATGATAGATCATCCCAAGATTGAATTCTTTTTTTAATAAATTACTTTCCCAATTTCCAGAAATCGTATCTATATATTGGAAAGAATCCTCTGGAGTCCATGTCAAGTTAAAGATCTGATTATTTTCACGACTAATAGATCCGCTTGCATAGAAGGAAGAATCTGGTAGTTTTAATCCAGAGGTTACAGAATATGATTCCCTTGCTTGCCCAAATTCAAAGTCCGCCGCTAGAGACAAATAACGAGAATCACCACGAAAGCCGCCTTGACCGTAATGATCTTTCTTTTTCCACTCTAGAAGCCAATCATTATTCCAAGCAGCATTGCCTTGAACAAAGCCGTAACCGCCATAAACCATGATGTTATTTTTTATGACAGAATCGGTTGCATTACAACGAAATACAGAAAAAGACAGATCTGTTTGATCTAATAAAAAAAGCCCGCCACAATCGGCGAGCCCTCTTTGATTCCATGCGCACGCTAGGCTCGAAAGCAAAGCGATTGCACAAAATAAACGTTGAATATTATTCACAAATAAGCCATTTATCAATAATACAAATAGTCCTCTTCATCTTCATATGACGTTTCCAAATAATAAATTTTCTCAATCAAATTCCAGATATCATCCTGAGTTTTCATTTTTGGGAACACACCATTGAACGATGGGTCTGGGAATACAATAATCCCTTTCATATCAGAAATTGTCCATCTATCTCCATCTTCATTCTTTGGCAATGTCAATTTATAAGCAGGAAGAGTTTCTTTTCCAGCTGCATCGGTAAAGACTAAAATGTTTGGTAATGTGGAGTTAAAATTCTGATACATGACCGTTCCATTGGAGTCTTTACAAGACGTTGTTGAAAGTTCTCGAGCAACATCGCCGTCACCAATAGTATAATTACAACCTGAAATATAAACAGGAACAGAATTGTATTCATAATCTGAAGTGTAAAGATCAACATAATAAGCATCACTCCCTTCCCAAAGATAATCTACTTCTCCCTCATAGAGACTTGTTACAGCTTTCTCAATTTCATAGGCTGCAGCCGATCCTTCATGATCCCAGCTAAGATATTCTTCCCATACCATTACTTCTGGAGGAGGAGTCATCCAAGTAGAATAATCCGTCAATTTATAATAAGGGAGGAAATCTTGGAAACCATCCGTGATCGTAAAGAATTTTGAAATATTCACTGTAATAGATAGAGAATCGTTAATATCTATTTCAATAGGGCCGCGTAAAAAGCCTTTAATCATTTCCATGTTTTCGATCGCTTCTTGTAAATCTTGTGGACTAACATCAGCTTCTTCATCTAATCCAACTACGTATAAATCGTTTTCTTGTGAATTTTTAGGATCATTATATTCTTCAATTCCATATTCTAAGCCTTCTTGTACATTAGAAATCGCAGTATCTAAAAGGGCTGGAATAGACTTCCAAGAAGATTCCCAACCATTACGGACTGTAGTAAAAGGACTTTTTGAACTTAAGAGACCCGTTACATGATCCAATGCAGCTCTTTGCTCAGTGGAGAGATTTTCAAAATCTGAGGAATTTAAATCGGAAAGAGTTAAAGCCCATTGATAAGACTTATCTTTAGAGGCGTCTATATTTATACTTGCTGCAGCAATAAGGTAAGCCTTTGCAAAATGAAGAACGCCAAGGGCAGGAGCAAATTCACCCTTATCTAATTCAATCGTTTTCCCTTCCACAGTAAAAGTGAAAGAAAAATCTTCTGTATTCGTAATATTTCTTAAGAGAATAATTGCAGAATCAACAGCAGGAAGAACGCCTGTAGCAATAGCAGATTGAACTTGGTCCGTTATTAATGGTTGTTCACTACTTTTTGCTAAAACACTTGTTTTCATTAGTATCTTTGAATAAGATTCTGGATCCACATTCAACAAAGTGCTTGGTTCTTCACTCGTTACTCTATTATAAAGATCATTTATCTCTTTGTTATTGACTAAGTCAGAGATAATGGTAACTGCATAACCAAGTTGAGCACCACAGTTTTTTGGATTTTCGGTGAGAATTGTTTTAAATGTGCTTTTAGTGTATGCACTAACCTCCTTGGCGCCTTCAAAATCTCCATTTGCAAGAGCTTGAAAAATACCAATGCTACTATTTGTTGCTTCGTTAAGTTCCGCTTGAACTTCAGAATCAGAGACAATAGCACAAGCACTGACCTTGTAATCCACTTCCGTTGGAGCATTTTCTGTAGAAGCAGGATCACCATCTGAAGAGCAGCCTGCATAAAAAATGACGGATGTGGCTACTATCATCCCCCAAAGTTTCTTTGTTCCAAACATATCATTCTCCTGAAAAAAATATTATATGAAATGTAACTTATTTTTAACTTACCATGTTAAAAATATAGCACTTATTTTGATAGCCTAGCCACTTTTTCAATGTGTATTTCTCTATCATCTTTTTATTTTTAACTAAAAACGGTAATTTTTTGTTTTTTTTCATTATTTTCTAAAATTCTTCTTGTTTAAAAAAAAGAAGGGTGATTACCATCACCCTATTTTAATACATAAAATCAGATTCTAAATCAAAAAGAATTTATTTCTCAGCAAATTCACCTCTTATTTT
>JAAYXQ010000131.1 GCA_012515825.1 Fibrobacter sp. | reverse complement strand
TTATTTTATTGGCAGAGCTTGGCTCAATAAAACAATAAAGCCCAATTATAGTAAATAATCGGGCTTTTTAAAGAGTTTAATTCTTTTATTTTATGTAAACGGTCAAAGTATCGCGTTTTCTTGGGTCAGCAAGGCTTTCTGCAATTAAAGAAGCCGTTTCACCAGGTTCTCCAAGGGCAATGACTAAATTGGTGGTCATGAGTTGATCTCCAGTACATGAAATGCCTGCATAGGAAGGTGTACCGAGATTATTTAAATCTCCACAAGGGACATACCATAAAATGTTTTTACTTGCTGTATTTGGGGACGTAGTGAAAGCAATGTCCACAAATCGAAGTGTATCATTTTGATTTAGTGTCTTGTTAGTAATAGTAGTTTCTAACTCCTCATCATAGAAATGAAGCTCAGATAATGATCCTGGTTTTTGAATAAATGTTCTGAGTGTGAGTATTTGACTTTGATCAGAAGGAGGGGAGTTTAAGCGAAGGTAGTGTAAGTAGTAGGCTCCATCTTTTGGTGCCACAAACTTATAGTTGGCTAGAGTAATATTTTGTAAAGAATCTCCGTCAGCGTTAAGAACTGTTAATGTGGCAGGGTAAAGAGGCCCAGAATAATATCCTTCAATTTCATGACTAATGAAAAGAGTATCACCTTTTTTAAGGTCTGATAACCAAATGTATTGCTCTTGTCTTAAATAATATTTGGCTTGATCGTTTCTTGGACGAACAACAACGAGAGTATCACCAGGTCGAACGATCGAGTCTGGCTTTGCTAAATATTCGCCTTTATCCAGAGTTCTTGAATTGGTAATTAATTCAAAAAAGGCATAGGAACCCGTTAAATAATTTGAAATAGAAAGAGGCTTTAAGAGAACATTAAAAGTAGTGCTTTTTTGAGGTAAAAGGAGTTTGTCTATCTGGGCAGTGTCTTTAGCAAGAGTGTCTAACCCTTCAGTTAATAAATACTCATTGATCCAAGAGCCTGAGACGTCGATATTGAGACTAATTCCAGTATTTGCCTCAATTGAAATATCAAGTTTACGTGGACCCGATCCAATGATAAAGAAGCCTCTTAGAGTGTCGTTTGTTACAAAAGAAACGCTAGAAGAATCCCCTATATAAGAATAGTATTCTTCGTTTATTTCACTGAAAATTCTGAGATGAGAACTTTCTTTGATTTCCCCTTTTAGTTCGAGATAATAAAAACCCTCTTCTAAGGTGATAAATTGATTGGAGTCTAATTCACTACCAGTACCAGGGAGCATGTAATTATAAACATTATTACCCTTAGCATCGGGTGTTGGGAAAATTGTCTTAACTAAAGCGCCGTGTTCTTCATATATACGAATGGTATCGTTATTTATACCTGTGGTGGCTGCAGCAATTTTAATAAGAGAACCTGCTTTTAGATCGCCCAAGTAAAAAAGAGCACGCTCAGAAGTGGTAGAATCATCTTCAAAATAAAAATTTGCTGTTTCGTTTGATTCTAAGGTGTCTACATAAGTCACATCAAGTCGATTAATTAATGAACTTGAACTTGAAGATGCTTCTGAAGAAGATGATGACTCTTCTGGTTTATTTGGTTTATCGTCGCCACATGCAATGAAAAAAGTAGCTGTTGTTAAAAGCAGTAATAAGAGGTGTGTAAAACGAGTGTTTTTCATAATAAGTTTTCCTCTAATTAATTTAATATATAAAAGCTTTGTTGGGTGGTGAAAGCTTCACCAATTATCTTTAAAATATACTTGCCTGTAGGGAATGAAATGGCTTCGAATTGGAAATTGAGTTTCTTTTCACTTTCCAAATCTTTTTCGGCGACAATCATCATGCGTTTGCCAAATTCATTATACACTTCAATTTGAACAAATTGGGGATAACCAAGAACTAAATCAAAGGAACATTTTAAGGTATAGATATCAATATTTACTTTACTTAATTGATATCCTCCTTGCATTGACTCACCCCCAGCTGATTTTGTGCTATCAAAATAACTGATATACAAAACAGGAGCAAAATCTCGACCTTGTTCTTTAGCTGAAATTTGGTATTCAGTGGATGATTTTTCTGTACCCGTTAAGATCAAGGTATATAAACCCGAAGGATGTTTCCGCTTAAAAAATTGGGTGAAACTAGGAGATCTCAAAAAGCTGGAAAGGGTTGCTTTGGGATCAATGGTGATAACGCCAAGATGATCTGCAAAGCGTGTGTCAACACCACCACCAATGCCTTTTCTCACATTGAAAAGACCTCCACCTTCGTCTAAATTCCCTGGAGCATTGGCCCATGTTAATTCAGATTCCTTCCATTCAGGACCAAGTTTGTCTTCTCCAAAATTGTAGTTTTTGTCAATTTCCTTTAGTCCAAAAACATTCCATTGAATGGGTTTCTTTATTTTATCAATGTTTTTTACATTTAGTTGAAGAGCAGCATCAGAAAGAGGCCCTGGGAGAGCGGATAAATCAAATTTCAAATATATTTTGGAGCTATTATCATTATTGTAACTGATTCTTAAAACAGAATCATTACTTTGAGGTGTGTAGTTGTCAAATTCGGATACCCACGCATCAGCTCCTCTACCACTTGGCACGTTATCTCCATTATGGTCAAAAGTACTGTAACGTTTGTCAAAGACAAAGACTCTCGCTGTATCGGTTCCTTTTAATTGCCCATCATGAGCTTTAAATAAAAGATCGTACCTGCCGCTCGCTGTAAAAGTAACATCTGTTTCATAACTACGATGATCTAAAAAGACTGCTCGACCAGGCCCTTTCGCTTTTGTCCATTCCACAGGAACTTCGCAAAGGCCATCGGCACGACCGTCATCATCAACAATTCCTTTGAGCCTTATTTTATTTGGCTGTACAAGAATTTGTTCGTTTAAGGTTTCTGGTTTTGGGGCAATATTGTTACCTGTTTGAGGAATATAACCTACATAAAGAGGAATGTTCACTCCACCAGAAGCACCTCGCTTTAAATCTTTAGCATAAAGAGTTTTCGTTAAGCCTTTTCTTGTTTCTTCAATAATTTTATGGAATGCGTTTCCTCTGATTGTAGTTTCTCTAAGGCCTTCAATTGAAATATTAGATGAATCATTGATAAACATCGGCTGTACTTTCGCTTTGTCATTAGAGATGACATGGACACCAGCTAATTCTGCTTTACCCTTATTCTTGTTATGCAAAATTGTATTTCCATTTTCAGCAGTGAGACCTAGAACCCATATAGTACCACCATTATTGATTATCTTGGTGGTTTTATCATTGTTCATGTGTAGCTGACGAGCCCACAAGTGCTGGAAGTTTAGTTTAATCTGATCTACAGAGACGTCTTCCATGTAAACATCTCCAGCCCCATCTACATCACCTTCATAACTTTTTACCATTACGTTTTTCAAAAGTAATAAACGATTACTTTTATGAAGGATGCCGTTACCGAAAGAAGAAAAACGTTCTATTGTAAGATCGGGGAAGGTTCCATCAAGAATAATAAAGCGGCCAGTTCCTTCAATTCGGCCTTCTGTACCAATAATGTGACGTACTCTTTTTCTAATAAATACATCTCGATTGATTGTATAACGCCCTTTTGGAGGAAAATAAATTGTCTCAGCTCCATCATCAATGGCTTGTTGAATAGCCTTAGATACGTCTCTACCATCACCTGCAGTTCCACCGTAATCACCTGTAATTTTTACCCAGTTTGAAGGAGTTTGTTTAGGAAGTTCCATGACTTCTGCTACAGGAACTCTCATTGATGCTTTAGGGGAGTGACATAGATTAATCAGATTTTCAGAAACGTATTCTAAAATTTCTTGACCCTTAATCCCTTCTCCTAATCCAGGTGTAGTGCTTTTGATTGGTGTTTTGTATTTACTGGTGGTTACTCCACGTACAAATAAACCAGCTTCATTAATAATAGCTGGGCCTGCGGGCTTTTTTTTATTTGGAACATATTCCAGCGTTCCATCAATTAAAGTGAGCATCGCATATTCGCCAGTATTGTAAATAGCGGGTACGCTATTTCGGCTACGAAGGCCACGAATGGTTAATGCTTGATCCCAGTTTTCTATCCCGTATTTTCTTTGGCCAGAAAGAGAAATGTGCTCTAGAGTCATTCCAAAGAAGGGGGTTCGGGTATAGATACCGATATCAAAACCACGGACTTCAATATTTTTTAAAAGTAAAGGCCCTACGTTTTCAGCAAAACCCATGTCTATTCCAGCAACTCCTGCACCGTTTTTATCGCCAGAGAATATTTTCACATTAAAAACAGTTCCCTGACTAGCGGCATTAAATCGAATACCAATAGCACCAGGATTTCCTTTTCCTGTTCGAAGACTCATGTCGCGAACGGCGTTACGATGACGAGGGTGAGGCCCAATGCCTGTGTAGATCATGGCTCTTGGAATTTCTGGATTATCGAAACCACGAGCGTTGTCTTTAAGAATTAAAATGGTTCCACCCATACTTTCGCCTTGTAGGATGGTGCGGCGATAGGCTTCTGTAGGTTCTTCTGATTTTGGCCAACTGAGCTGTTTTGAAATTTTGTATGTCCCATGAGGCAAGTAGATAATGAAATCCCCATTCGGGTGATCATCTAAAGCTCGTTGAATGGCTTCGGTATCATCAGCTTTTCCATCACCTTTTGCAAAATAAGGCTCTTTTGTAACATCTACGACTTCAGAACCCAGAGGAAATGAAATTTGAGCTGATATTAGGGAGAATAAAGTAAAAACAACAAAAAGTATTTTCTGAAACACCATAACCTCAAACAGGAAGAATTTCTATGCCCTAGTTTAATATTAATTTAGAAAAAATAAGCCGATATTTTTTTAGGATCTTTGTAGAAGTGATCTATATTCAATGATGTTGTTTTATTTCGAAATAAAGCAAGCTCGAAAAATAATGCTAAATTTAAAATCACATCGTTTTATTTTGCTTTTTTCTTTTCATACGCTTGTTGGAGACACATGCTTTTATTTCTTGTCTACATCTTCATTTTGACTTCTTTTGCCTTTAGTGAAGATGTTACAGAGATTTCGAGTTGTGAAGAAGGGCAACTTGTATCAAAAATTGAGATGTTGGAATTAAAGCATACAAGAACCCGTGTCGTAGAGCGAGAACTTCTTCATCAAATAGGGAAGGCGTATTCTAAGACGTTATGGCTAAAAGAAAAGGGACGCCTTGAAGGGTTAGATTTATTCGCCGAAGTGCGATTATCTTGTAAAAAAGAGTCCAGTGGATTGGTTTTAGAATATCATTTACCTGAAATATTCAATATTATCCCTTCTCCTGCAGGTAAAAAGACGGACCAAGACGGGTTAATGTTAGGGCTCGCTCTTGCCCATTTAAATTTGGGTGGAGATGATATTCGAGCCGAAATTCAGTATAGAACATCAGTTTCGCCTTTCTTTTCTTCAAATGAATATGCGTTGTATGCGAGTTCTCCTTGGTTTCTAAACCAACCGCTAGGTTGGAATTTTGAGTTTTTACGCACTTCAAGCTGGGATAATCTTCGGCTTTTTGAAGAAGAATCATACCTTGCGGACATAGATCTTCAATGGTTTCTTAAAAAACCATATGGATTTTTATTTTCTCTCGCTTATCGCTATCTAAATAATTATGGCTACACGCCAAGTGTTTCTTTAGGCTTTTTGATTGACTCACGCCAGCCCAATGTAGACTCTCGTTCTGGTATGTATCAAGAGTGGCTTTGGACTTATAATGGGGGTATAGCGAATAGTGATCAGAATTATCAAGAATATTTATGGGATTCTCGTTTTTATTTCACTGTGAATCGTTTTGTGTCAGGAGCTTCTTCTCTTTTAAGGGTTAGGCTAGGAGAAGTTGCATTTTATGATCGTTTTCATCATGGTGGAGCAAATACTTTTCGAGGTTGGGATCCCGATTCCCTTTGTTATGGTACGCATGAATGGATTTTAAATTTTGAAGAAAGAATTGTTTTGAAGGAAAGAGCCCCTGTTTCGATTGGTGGAGTCTCTCTTTTTTACGGATTACAATGGGTTGTTGGTGTCGATGGGGCTTTCTTATGGGATAAGGGCTTACCTACTTGGAGTGATTACCATAGTGCATTATACACTGGGCTTCATGTCATTATTCCAGCCTTAGATCGCATTCGTTTTGAAGTTGGTTATAGCTCTGATGAATCTGAGTTTAAGTTCTTTATTGGTCTTTATGAAAAAAATATTGCTCAGAGATGGAGATCAAGATAAAATGCGATTTTTGGGATTTCCCTACCCAAATTCAAAATAAAAAATATATTATTTATCTGTAATACTGTGATTAAAAAAGGAAATACTAAAATTAGATGCTCTAATCTTAGAGGCTTTCCAAAGTGAAAAAAGGCATGGCAATAAATTATCTGGATTTACCTATCGGCCCAAAATACCCTTACGAAGTAGATTGTGTAGTAGAAATTGGAAAAGACACCAATGTCAAATATGAATATGACGAACATTTGCATGTTTTTCGCTTGGATCGTTGTCTTTTGTCTTCAATGAGTTATCCTTGCAGTTATGGTTTTGTGCCAAGTACGTTAGCTGATGATGGAGATGCCATTGATATGTTGATCTATAATTCCGCTTCCTTAAATACTGGAACGGTGGTCACTTGCCGTGTGGTGGGCGTTTTAGATATGACTGATGGTGGGAAAAAAGACTATAAAGTATTAGGAGTTCCTCTTTATACTCCTCATCCCATTCGAGATATTCAAGACGTTGATCCAATGTTCTTAAAGATCACTCGTAATTTTTTCCAATACTACAAAGAGTTAGAAGGGAAAAATGTTCAAATAGGGGAGTGGTTAGACGCTAAGTTTGCTCGTGAAAAAATTGTGAGTGCACATCATTCCTATTTTCAGACACAAGTGCAAATGCCTGAGACGCGTTACCAGGAACCAGAGACGGACTCGAGTTGTGATTCGAGTGTTATTCCTTCGATTTTAATGTAATGTTATAAAAAACGCAATAATACTTTGGTGTCTATTATTCAAAGAATTTTTGACAGCAAGTTTATTGCGATAGACGTGATTTAAAATGGCTCTTAATCAAAGAGCTTTTTATTATCATCTTTTAATAAAAAGCGCACAAATAATTGCGATTCAAGTTTTGCTTTTGTTGGGCCATTTGTTCCAGGCATACTAGATTTAAGTGCTCTTGAACCGCCTCCGAGAAATCCTTCAAGAATCATTGATTCACCGCTGATTGGGCTTTCTGAAATTGAAATCACTGATGCTATTCTTTTGTTGCTAGTTTTAGCGAGAGCTTCCGCTTTGTCTTTTGCCTTTTCAAAAGCTTTAGCGGCCATTTTGTTTAATTTATCCTCTTTCTCTCCAATTTCATACTGAACATTGACTATTTCAATATCATTTATTTGAATTAATCCTTCTGATAATAAATCAGATTTTTCTTCAGAATGGAACTGAATTTTAATGGTTTGGGTCAATTGGTAATTCGAAAAAGTTTTTTTACCGTGGTCCCAGTTCCATTGTTTTCTGAGGGTATAGTTTTCAAATGATAAAACGCTTGGATCAATCCCAATTGAGGAGACTAAGGAATTCAGTTCTTTTATTCGTTCATTCTTTTTGGCGAGAAGCTCTTCTTTTTCTTTTCCAATTAATGAAATTTGAAGTTCCCATAGGATTTCATCAGAGGAAAACATCTCTGAATGGTAGCCAGAAACGTCTATATATTGAATAGCTTGTTTGCCTTCTTCTGAAAGGGGAATGCTTTTGGGGTTTTGTTTGATGTATACAATTGCAGTAATTGTGATGCAAAGAGAAATAAAGGCGATTAGAAATTTCATGTTAGGCCTCTTTTATAAGATTATTAGGCTTGTGGTTTCATTTATAATAATTTAAATATAAATTTGGCTTTGATAGAATTTTAAATTAAGGGTGCCTCAAAATTGTTTTATGAAAGTAATAGACGGTTTTAATTTTTCTTTTTGTGGTGTCTTTTAGGCTTTTCAATACAGTTAAACAAAGGATAAAAATGAAAAAGATCATTCTACTTTTTTTATTAGCAGTCCCTTTGACTCATGCTGATATAATTAGAACGAAAGCTTGTGATCGAGGAAATTGCTGTAATTTAACCATTAACGATCGAGATGATAGCTATTCTTTAAATTGCGATCGTCGAAATACAGAAGTCATTTTATCTGTATCAGATCGTCGTGGCCGTCACGAATTTAATCAGGTATTAAGATCTGATCGTGGTCGTTTAGATCGTCGCATTTCTCGACAACATTCGTTTAGAATGGATATTCGTGAAGTCAGAGGGCGTCATGAAACTGTTGTAGTGAAAGAAGGGCCTCGTCGACATGAAACTATCGTTGTTAAAGACAATTCTCGTCCAAGAAGACGTTCTGGTCCAGCACGTATTCATTATGAAGAACCAGATTGTTATGATATTGGTTCTGGCCGTTTCCGGATTGAATATGAATCAGGTGAGGTTTTAGTGGAAGGGCGTTGCCATCGTCGTGATCGCGACGGTGAATTCTTATTCTATAATGATTTTGGTGATTTATGGATGAGAGTGAATTATCACAGAGATCGTGCTGAGCGTATCGAATGTCGTGACAGACGTGGTCATTGGAGAAACGTTCGTTCCGAAGACGATTGTTTCCGCGATTATGACGTTCGTACGATTCGTAGAGCTAGAAGACGCTAAGCAATTTTCGTTTTTTTTGGTATTTTTGCCTCAGTTTTGATAACTGAGGTATTTTTTTTAACTCGTTTAGCAAATTTCCATCGTTTGGGTGTTTAATAATAGTGAATATGATGAAATCGTTAAAAAAAGAAAAATTCGAGCTTATTTATCAACAATATATGCCAATGGTTTTACGTCGTTGTCGTTTTTTATTGAAAAATGAAGAAGAAGCTTTTGATGTGGCGCAAGATGTTTTTATTCGGATACTGTCAAAGCAAGATTCTTTAGATCTTGAAGCTCCCTCTAGTTTATTATGGAATTCGGCTACTAGATTATGTTTAAATCGAATTCGTAATAAGACAAGAAGAGATTTGAATAGGCCTACAGAGGATTTGCTTTGTCAAATTGCTTGCGTCCGAGATGAAAGAGATGATTATGAACATCAATATTTACTTTCTAAGTTATTTCAAAGTGAGCCTGCTTCTTCTAGAACAATAGCCGTTTTACATTTTATTGATGGAATGACTTTTGAAGAAACTGCCCGAAATGTAGGGCTAACAGTCGGTCAAGTTCGTTATCGTCTGAATACCTTACAAAAAAAGCTTAAAAGCATGGAGGAAAAATGATACCCGATTGGAAATTAGAACGCTTTTTGCTAGGCGATTTACCTGAATTAGATATGATGCAAATTCGTTTTGAAGAAAGTCAAGATGACATTTTAAGAGCTCGTATCAATTCATTAAAAGAGAGCAATCAAGAAATTTTATCTAAATACCCGTTTGAAAAAATGAATGCTCGTTTTCAAACGATTGTAGATAAGAAAAAGAATCGTAATCTTTTGTTTTATGCTCCAATGGTTGCTGCTGCTATTATTTTAGTGGCGTTTATTCCTTTTTATGCTCCAGAAATTGCTTCTCTTTGGCAAAGTCCTGCGACCGTAGAAATTATTGAGTATGCTGAAGATGGGACAAGAATTAAAGGACTCTCTCTTAATTTAGAAGTGTGGAAAAAAACATCCGATAGTGCTGAAAAGCTTGTTGAAAAAAGTATTGTTAAGGCAGGCGATGAATTACAACTTCGTTATTCTGTACCATCGAAGTGTTATGGGATGATTTTTAGCCTTGATGGCAATGGAAAGGTGACGGCTCTTCTTGCAGAAGAGAATTCTTCTGTTGCTCTTGAAGCTGGAAAAATAAAATTGCTTCCGTATGCCTATAAATTGGATGATGCTCCTCATTTTGAAAAGTTCTTTCTTGTAGTATCCAATGAGGCTTTTGATTTAGATGTTTCTCAATTAGACTCTTTGTTAAATAGTAAAAAAGTGCAAGTAGTGACTTTCATTATACAAAAAGAGATTACTTCGGAGGGTAAATAGGATGTCTGTATTTTTTAATGTTTGTATCGCAGTTATCATTTTAGGCTTTGCTACTTTTACAAATGCAACACCCATTGAACGTCATGTATTTGCGGTAAGTGCAAATAATGGTGGAACAGATAGGCCCATATTACGTTATGCTAAAACAGATGCAAAATCATTTGTTGCTGTTCTATCAGAAATGGGGGGTGTTCAAAAAAATAATGCCATATTATTACATGAACCATCAATTAAAAAGTTAAAACAAGAATTTGATCAATTGGATCGAAGAATTCTCGAAAGTAAAAAGAATGGTGCAAGACAAGAATTGTTGGTTTATTATAGTGGGCATGCCGATGATCAAGGACTTCATTTAGGGAGTGAAATTTACCCTTGGTCTGATCTCAGAAAAAGAATCGATGCCATGAATGCGAGCGTAAAAATAGCTGTCATTGATGCTTGTGGTTCTGGCGCCATTACTCGAATGAAGGGTGGCGTTGCTGTGCCTGCATTTATGGTAGATGCATCAAGTGATATGAATGGTTATGCTTTTATTACTTCAAGTACACAAAATGAAGCAAGTCAAGAAAGTGATCGTTTACAGGGATCTTTTTTTACTCATTCTTTAGTGAGTGGGCTTCGTGGAGCAGGCGATGCGAGTGGAGATGGAAAAGTAACGCTTTCAGAGGCTTATCAATTTGCATTTAATGAAACACTACAAAAAACTCAAACGACGCTTGGTGGGGCGCAACATCCTAGTCGAGACATGAATTTAACGGGAACAGGAGATGTGGTCATCACCGATATCCGTAATACAACTGCTGGACTCATCTTGGATGAAAAAATGGAAGGTCGTTTGTTTATTCGTGACGATCAAAATCGACTTGTGGCTGAACTTCAAAAGATCAGTGGAAGATCTTTAGAATTAGGCTTACCTGCAGGTGTATATAAAGTACAAATGGTGATTCCTGAACATAATTTTGTTTGTGATGTGAAACTAAAAGAAGGGCGAAAAGAAAAACTTTCCAATCAAAAATTTTCTCGTGTAGAACTCTCTAAAACAGTTTCTCGTGGTGATGTAGCTACTGATACTACAAAAAAAGAAAGACGTAGGCGTGTGACTTTTAATTTTATTGATATAGAAGATCAACCTCGTATAGGAAGCCAATTTGGGGTTATTATGACGAGTGCAGAAGATGAAATGGCTGGTTCTCAATTTAGCTTGTTATTAAATAAATCAAGAAAAGAATATTCAGGCGTACAATTAAGTGTAGTTGGAAATTTGGCTCAAAAAATGGATGGAATTCAAGTTTCAACGGTTTATAATATCGCTCAGAATTTAGATGGAATTCAAATTAGTTCAGGTCTAAATCAATTAAAAGAAAAATCGAATGGAGCTCAAATTGGTTCAATAAACTTAACTTCTGATACATTGAAAGGTATTCAAATTGGAGCTATTAATGGAGCTAATACCGTAAATAGCCAGATAGGAAGTATTAATTGGGCTAAAAAATCTAATCTACAAATCTCATCTATTAACCATGCAAGTAATGTAGATATTCAAATAGGAAGCGTAAATAATGCTAAAAACATAGGTAAAGTACAAGTAGGTGTAGTTAATGTAGCTCAAAAAAATGATGGCCGTTCTGTAGGTGTTATTAATATCTGTTCTAATTGTAAAAAAGCTCCTATTGGACTGATCAATATTGTTGGTAATGGTGTATGGAGTTTTTCTGCAACAGTAGACGAATCTGCAAATTTTATTGCAAACATTCGTTTAGGAACAGCAGCTTTTTATACCATCTTTGAGACTTCTCGTTCATTTAATTATAACGAAGGTGAGTTTGATAAGGGAATGGCTTCTGGCCTTGGTTTTGGAACGCAGTTTGGAAGGTATGACACTCATTTTGATTTAGATTTTATGACTTTATTGGATTATAAAAATTGGTCCCCATCAAAAATAGGATCCTTTGATATGGATATGGATGAGGATTTCAATTTACATTATAGAGTTCGTCTCGGGGCTACCTATAAAGTGTTTAAAGGCTTTGGCCTCATGGGAGGAATCAATGCAAACGTGGTTACAGAGGGCTCTTTAAGTCAAGTTCATATTCAGCCTAAAGGGAAATATCATGCAGAATGGCATATCGCAGGAAGAGATGTCCGTGTTTGGCCTGGCTTATACGCGGGCTTAGTCTTTGGTAAATTTTAATTTTAATGCATAAAAAAAAGCCACTTCAAAGAAGTGGTTTTTTTTGTATTTCTTCAAAACCGCCAGCTAGGCTGGCGGTCCAAAATAAGCCTTCTGGCGATGATGAAATGAATAAAAAATCCTTTGATTATATTTG
>JAAYXQ010000130.1 GCA_012515825.1 Fibrobacter sp. | reverse complement strand
GTCTTACAGTGAAAGAAACGGAAGAACGATTCGCTTTCTTTAAAGACCCTTCGATGAGTGTTTGGGCAGTGAGAAATCATTTTGAACAAATCCTTCATGATCCTTCCACAGGGATTATCATTTTTGACTTTTCTGGATACTCTGGTGGCGCCGCTATTTCTAAAGAAATACAAAGAGGTATTAAGGTTTTGCGTGAGTCTGGTCGTAAAGTGATTGCCTATTTGGATGATGTTCGTCCAACGGTTTTACTTGCGAGTGCTTCTGCTGATCGCATTGTCATTGAACCTTCGGCTCGAGTTAATTTAAGAGGCCTTGCTGGAACCTCTCTTTATTACAAAGGCTTTTTAGATTGGATTGGAGTAGACGTACAATTCTTAAGACATGGAGATTACAAGGCTGCCGTAGAGCCTTATACGATGGATTCTATGTCTGTTGAAGCTCGTTCAGATAGAGAATCTCTTTATAATGAATGGTGGTCTGTTTTGGTAGAAGATTTTCAAAAAAGACTTCCTGCTGGGCTTCAAGTTGATGATTTTGTGAAAGATCCTTTATTGACAGCCAAGTCGGCCAAAGCTCGTCAATGGGTAGATACTATTCTTTATATTGATCAGGTGCCTGCTTATGCATTAAAAGAATTCTTTGCTTTGGATATTCCTCAAGCAAAAGCGGTATCTTGGGCTCCCACAGACAGAAAAATACTCGCTGATGATTGGACTCCTCGTTCAAAGGTTGCCATTTTAAACATTGAAGGGACCATCGATAAAAATACAGAAGTACAATCTCTTGCACTTATAGAAAGCGTAATGCAAGGTCAAGAATACGAGGCTCTTATCGTTCGTATAAATTCTCCTGGAGGAGACGCTCAAGCATCAGAAAAAATATGGCGTGCTTTAAGGGTTTTATCTGAATCTGGAATTCCTGTCGTCGCAAGTATTGGAGATATGGCTGCTTCTGGAGGCTATTATATCGCCTGTGGAGCAGATCAAATCATTGCCGAAAAATCCTCAATCGTTGGAAGTATCGGTATCTTTGGCGGTAAAGTGAATGCTTCTGCTTTGCTTGAAAAATTAAAATTACGTGCAGAGACCGTAAAAACACATGAGCATGCTGATGCTGAAAGCTTTACACGTAGCTTTTCAGAGGTAGAAAAAAAAGCGTTACAAGAATATATGGATGACTTCTATCTTCGTTTTACGAAAGTGGTCTCGGATGCCACAAAAATTCCGCAAGAAAAAGTGGATCAAGAATATGGTGGCGGGCGAGTCTTTGTCGGAAAAAAAGCGATGTCTCTTGGCTTAGTTCATTCTCTTGGTGGATTAGATGATGCGATTAGTGCGGTGAAAAAAATGGCGAAAATTAGCGTTTCTAAACAAGTGGAAATAGTGCCACTAGTTTCTAAGAGCTCTTATATTAATCGTGTTTCATTTAAAAGTCTTGCTGAGTTTGTTTCTTCATTTGATGGAGATTTTATTTGGGCATTGGAATCTGATTTATGGCCGCTATTGCAATAACTATTTTTCTTACTTTATTACTCTCTGCCTTTTGTTCTATTACAGAAGCATCTTTTTATAGTGTTTCAAATACTGTTGTAGAATCTTTGCAAAGGCAAAAGAAATTTACAGGCAAATACATCGCTCATGTAAAAAAGAATATTGATACCTATATTGCTTCTGTATTAATCTTAAATACGTTAACCAATACGATAGGTGTTTATATGACAACTAAGCTTGCTGTCTCTACGCTTGATTCAGTTGGCCAAATGATTTTGCCTATTGTATTAACGGTCTCTATATTATTATTTGGTGAAATCACTCCTAAAACAGTTGGTGTTAAAAAAGCAAATAAAGTAGGGCCTATTGTTGCGATACCTTTTTATTATATCACTATAGTATTAAAATGGACTGGCTTAATATGGGTTTGTATTGCTTTAACAAAGCGATGGACTAAGCACGAGAAAAAAAACGATGTTAGTATTGAAGATATTAATAGCTTAGTGACTTTAGGTCTTAGGGAAGAAATTTTGGATCGTCAGCAAGCTTCTGTTATTAAAAATATTTTAGCCTTAAAATCAATTTGTGTCAGAAAAATCATGACTCCAAGACAAGTCGTATTTTCTCTCTCAGGAGACTTGACAATAGGGCAGTCTATTGATAAACGGGGTAACTGGCCTTTTTCTAGAGTGCCTATTTATTCAGAAAAAAAAGACCAATGGATTGGAATCGTTTTACGCCGAGATGTCTATAATAAATTAGTCGAAGGAGATCATCAATTACAATTAAAGCAATTAATGCGTCCCATTCAACTCATTCCAGATAGTTTGACTTTAGATAAGTTACTGCTTCGTTTTCTAAAACAACGTGGGCATATTGTAGGCGTTGTGGATGAGTGGGGGGCAATTGCAGGGATTGCTACACTCGAAGATGTCCTAGAAGAAATTCTTGGCCGAGAAATTGTGGATGAATATGATGAAACTATTGATTTGCAAAAACAAGCAAGAAGAAAGAGTAAGGCTTTAGCTTTTATTCGCAAACAAGAAAAATAGTTGGCTCGAATTTTCCTTTCAAATATTAAAAGAGTCATTGAAATAGCTTAGTAAATAGATAAAACATTTATAAAATGTTGAGTTATATAACTTTGTATACCCAAATACATTTGGGCAGGAGTTATACATCATAGGTATACAATGATGAAATATAATGCTATAATTATAGCAATTGATATAATTGATATGATGTAAAACCTTGATTTATAGAGGATTTCTTTAAAAAAGAGTTTTTTGACTCTTGTTTTTGGCTTCTCTTATTCTAAATTTTGCCCGAACTATTCAGAACAATTCGTTTTGATTAAACCTAATCGAGGATTTACATGAAGACCATTATGGTAAACCCCAAGACAGTGACTCACAAGTGGAAACTTGTTGATGCTGCGGAAAAGCCTATGGGCCGCGTAGCAAGTGAAGTGGCTCGTCTTCTTATGGGCAAACACAAGGCAATTTACTCTCCAAACGTAGATACTGGTGATTTCGTCATTGTTATTAATGCAGAAAAAGTAATGCTTAGTGGAAATAAAATCGATCAAAAAGAATATTTCCATCACACAGGCCACATCGGTGGCGAACGTTGGATCAATTGCAAAGATCTTATGGTAAAACATCCTACGGCTCCTCTCGAAATGGCTATCTGGGGCATGCTTCCTCATACCAATCTTGGCCGCAAGATGATGAAGAAATTAAAAATCTATGCTGGTGCTGAACATCAACATGCAGCTCAAAACCCTGAAACCGTCGACTTGAAAGTCTAGGAACGGAGGATAAATCTATCGCTACTGCAAAAGCAAAAAAGATCTACCGTGGCACAGGTCGTCGTAAGAACGCCATCGC
>JAAYXQ010000011.1 GCA_012515825.1 Fibrobacter sp. | reverse complement strand
TATATTTGTCTTCGATTTCGGGATGTAGCTCAGTCTGGTAGAGCGTCTGCTTTGGGAGCAGAATGTCGTCAGTTCGAATCTGGCTATCCCGATAAAAAAACCTGATAATAAATTATCAGGTTTTTTTTGTTTTTAGTTGATTATCCAGTAGAAATAATCTCTTGAAAAAAAACTATGAATGTATTCAATATACTAGATACTTCTAGTATGATTTGGTTGTAGTTAAGTTGTATATAATACAAAAAAAAGAGAAATAAATTTTTTATTTCTCCTTGTAATCAAAGGTATAGTTTAGAGGGAATGCTATTTTTTGATGTTCACAACAAAGCTATGGCTGCTATTTTTCAATAGGAACATTCCATTATCTCTAGTTAAGTTTAAGACTTTCTGTTTGACTGTTTGTAAATTGGCTTTATCTAATTGGATGATGCCAATTTGGGTTCCAGAAAGACCATATACGGTATAGATTCCGTCAAATGTTTGAGCGAGATTGGATGATAACTTTGTATTAATTTGGTTATGAGTTGTGGTCTTAGTGAATTTCACCCAATCGATATTGATCCAATTGTTGTTGATTTCTAGTTTGAGCTCATGTGCACCTGCTGTAAGGTTTACTTTACCGCCACTAACTTCAACATAAGTATCATAGTCAGGGCCTACTGGAGCAATGATTTCGTCACCAAAGCGCGTATCATCAATGTAAAGAACAAAGCTTCCAGTTCCATTCGTTCCAGAGACATTTGCCGAAATATCATATTCTCCAGCTTCCGTGACATTAATGGAATATTTCATCCATTCCGTGGCTTCTGTATAACCAACAGCCATGCCCATGCCTGCCATATAAATATCGACTTGATCACCACGGTATTGTGTTCCTTGATTGGTTTTATCCATATCGCTATAGGCAACACCTGCACCCCCTTTATTGTAGTTCTCTGCTTCTACAGTGCCAGGGATTTGGATGACATTATTATAGGGGCCATATTCTTCAGGTGGTTCGTCTGGAACTGTGGAATTATTAGGGTCTTCGACATCTACAGGAGGTGCATTTGGGTCTACAGTGCGGTCAATGAGTTTTAGCATTTGTTCTGCATAACGTTTACCCAAGGTTACGTATCCATTATGATCGAAATGATAGACATCTATACCACCCAAGCCCTGAGATGAAGCGACACCAAATTTTTTAAAGTAATCCTTGAGTCCGTTTACGGCTCCGTTTTTACTTCCGCAGCAGGCGTTGCTAGTTTGTAGCATTTCTCCTGCAACAAAGGGAACATCTTCTTCTGCTAGGCCCCATTCATTTAGCATATCTGCATAGGTTTTATGTACTGTTCTTTTCCAATTATCATCACCCCCATCGGATTCACCTTGGTGAAAAATAACACCTTTAATGACACCTACTTCCATTGCTTTTTTCCCTAAAGCAATGATAGCTTTATAGTTGTTTCCATCTGGATCATAGTCTTTAGCCCAAGATTGAAGCCAATCTGCAGCAGTAGAGTAATAACTCTGCCATTGGTCTTTATCGAAGAGCTTAATACTCGTTCCACCGACGGCTACAGGAATAATACCGATAGTAATGCCAGGTAAAGAATCTGCCATATATCGGCCAAAATAATCAGCTACTGAAAGGCCTTCATAGCAGTGGAACATCGGAGGAACCGCTTTGGCCCATTTACCTTTTGATAATTTGATGTCTGTATTGCCCTTTCGAGAATTGCAATCCACACCTGAAATCATAAGAAATCGATCATGAGGGACTTGATCACCATTTTCGATGCCCCCTGCGCCAGCCATGTTGGATTGTCCATAGGCTAAATAGATGTGAAAATTAGGATTAGGAGCTGCAAAAACTCCAGAAAAGAGAGTCGCAATTGATAATGCTGCGATTTTTGCCCATATATTCATAACACACCCTTTTTAAGGTTTTTTATAAAAATATACCCAAAAGCATATTATCATTCTTTTGGGTGAGTATTTCTATGGATTTTTTGTCAATAATATTATTAACTGTCTTGTAACGTAATAAATCTTCTTTTAAGCAGGAAAATCTTGAAAAATGAACCTGATTTGTTTTAATGTTTTGTTGCATTTTATTTACGTTATTTTTGCCCATCAATTATTAAAAATCACCATTATTTTGTAAAAAAATGCCTTTTAATTGCTGTTTCTGTTGCGACTTTTTACAACGACTTTTAACTATATAAAGTAATTATCAACCCTAAATATTTTAAATCTTAAATATGAAACATTATACTTTCTTTTTTTCTAGAAATATTGCCCTTTTTTGTGGCTTTATGATGAGCGTTTATTCTTTCGCCGCCACTCCTGTGACTACTGTTGCATGGAATGGTTATTCAGGTGCCGTTTCGTTTACATTTGACGATGGGCTAGGTTCTC
>JAAYXQ010000129.1 GCA_012515825.1 Fibrobacter sp. | reverse complement strand
TTTGCTATGCAATTATCGCTTTGATGTTTATCTTCATGAATGTTGAAAAATATTCAAAAGAAGACCGTGAAATACTTGAAGCAAGAAAAGTACAAAGCACACAAGCCCAATAAAATAATTCACAAACACAAAAAATCCTGCATGTGCAGGATTTTTTGTTGCTTTAATGTTTTTATGGCTCTATACAATCTGCCGGGGACTAAATATTTTCGTTGTCCACGCTAGAATGCATAGCTTTCGCACTATTGATACAAGAAAACCCTCTTTATAATGTGATTATTCAGGTCCATTACA
The DNA here is from genome assembly GCA_012515825.1 of Fibrobacter sp. GTDB lineage: Bacteria > Fibrobacterota > Fibrobacteria > Fibrobacterales > Fibrobacteraceae > Fibro-01. The sequence goes on along the minus strand of JAAYXQ010000129.1, from coordinate 1,597 downwards.
AGGAGGATTTTCATATGGATTTTAACATATTTTTCTGTCGATTTGGTTTAGATAGTCATCAATTTCGAAACAAAACAATTGAGCCAGTAAGCGCCGATAATGGCAATATCATCTATGAAGTTGAGGAACAAGCAAAGAAAAGAATTTGCCCTTATTGCCAACATGAGTTTATGTTTGTTCATGATTACAACTGGGTTGAGATTAAACTCAACTCAACAATTATGGTCAAGGAGTTTTTACGAATTAGGAAGGTGCGTTACAAATGCAAAGAATGCGGTAAGACGCACACTTTTGATTTGCAAGGAATTGATCGAAACGCAACCTTGTCCCCTTATATTGAGACCGCGATTAAAAGGGAGTTTTTACAAATACAATCCTTCAAAGATATTTCACTTAGATATGGTATTTCGTTAAGTCAGACGCTAAACATCTATGATAAATACACTAAGCTGACTCCAAAGATGCCACTTCCAAGGTATCTATGCATTGACGAAAAGCATTTTGTTGGAGACAACAATGGAACATATGTTGTTGTCTTGTCTGACTTCTTTTCTGGAGAAGTAATTGATGTAATAAACAATCGACAGATGCCTTATCTCAATGAGTATTTCCAGTCTATTTCTTTACAAGAAAGAAAGAATGTGGAGGTATTCATTTCTGATATGTATGATGGCTATTCCACTGTTAAGGATAGATTCTTCAGAAAAGCACTATTTGTTGTTGACCTTTTTCATGTCATTAAGCTGCTTACTGAAGCAGTAAAAAGAATCAGAATCAGAACATATAATCAGTTCGCTTCTGAAGACACTATTGAGAAGCATTTTATGAAAGCTAATTGGAAAGTTTTTCTCTGCAATCAAAGTAAGATAAGGAAGAATCTCTATCATTCCGCTAAGTATGATGTGTCCATTCCATACGGAGAAATAATTACCAATTGTCTAAAACTTAATCAGGTGTTTTGGGATGGGTATGATCTTCTTCAAGAATTACTCCACTACGATAAATATGAAAGCTATGCTGAAGCAAATGACTTCATGGAACATATTATCTCGAAATTAAGATTAACCGGCGATGAACTCTTGAATAAGGTCGCTGATTCCTATGCAAAATGGAAAGTTGGAATCGTCAATGGTCTAGCTAGAAATCAAACAGGAAGACGATATAGCAACGCAATCGCTGAAGGAAATAATTCGCACATTCAAAGAATCATTAATGTCTCGTATGGATATAAAAGTTTTAGAAGATTAAGAAGCAGAATCATGTTGATTAGAACCTATAAAAACAAAGGATGAAGTACTTCGTGAGTACTCCACCCTAGTTTGTATAGTTTTTGAACTATTGGCTACATCAACCCCGCCAAACCACGGCAGATTGTATAGCACCGTTTTTATCAACTATTCAGAAAGTAAGTGTTGCTTGCTTACAAACAAAGATAATCATTAGATTTTGTTTGAGTCTATTTATCACAAACTAGCCAATAAAAAAGATTGCCCGTAAGGGCAACCTTTTATTATTAGTATGTGTGTTTACTCGGCGCGCTCTTCTTTTTTCTTAAAGAGTATGAGGCTAGCGCCTGCCATGACAAGAGTGGTGACAA
>JAAYXQ010000128.1 GCA_012515825.1 Fibrobacter sp. | reverse complement strand
TGCTGGTTATAAAGCCGATTTAAGAGTGGAAAATAACGTTTTCATTGGAGTTAAAAAACCTATTGATTTATATGAAGGTGATTATACCGCTGTTTCTGTATCGGGCAATTATTTTGAAGGAACTACAGGGAACACTTCGGGTAATAAAACCGCTTTTACTCCTTCTTATAATATGCCTTTAACAGATGTTAGTAACCAAACTAAGGCTTATGCTTTGAGAGATTCTATTAGGAATTTCGCTGGTGCTACTTTACCTGCTCCAGGGACAGTTTATTCTTCTTCAAGTGTAATACCCAGTTCTTCTAGTTCATTACCTCCCTCTTCTTCGAGTGTATTTTCTAGTTCATCATCTCTACCTGAATCTTCAAGCTCATCCACTATCCCTGCTTCTTCTAGTTCCGTGGATGTGAGTGCCCCTGCGGTCTTAGAAAAACATGGTTCAGGTAGTTCAAATCAAACAGTTGCTGCTGGTGAATCTATAGCCTCTTTCTATTACACATGGATTAATGCTTCGGGAGTAACAGTCGAGGGTTTGCCTGCAGGTGTTTCTTATGTTCTAGATGAAGAAAAGAAAAACGTCTATTTTGAAGGAACCGTCGAATCTAGTACTCCTGCTGGTGATTACACTTTTACTGTGACTACAGTAGGTAACCCTATTACTAATGCGGTAAAGTCAGGGACCATCAAAGTAACTTCTACAACCTCCATTGAATCCTCTTATTTTAAGAGTTCAGGTTTTCAAATCACTCCAAAGATTATTCAGAGTGAAGCTAGTATTACCTTTAACTTAAAGAAACAAGGCTTAGTTTCACTTTCAATTATTGATCTTTCTGGTCGTGAGGTGTTTTCGAAAAAATGGAATGCCTCCACGGGCATGAATCAAATGATTGTGAATAGTTCTTCTATTACTGCTGGTGTTTATTATGTGCAGTTAAAGACCCCTGCATCGGAATCAATTCAAAAAATAGTTATTCGATAAAATTCTCTCCATATCGAAAGAAGAAGGATCGCCGCAAGGCGATCCTTCTTTTTAGGGGGGAGGAGAAAATTAAATGGCTTTAACCACAAACAGATGCCCAGGTGCCTTATTAGGATCCAGACGAACAAAGTTTTGTGAGCCACGCCAAACAAAGGATTCGTCAGTAATAAGATCCTTGACAAAGAAAAAGGCGTCTTCAGACAAACCGAGCTCTTGCATATTTAGAGCAATAGTCCCTTCCTGAGCATGATGCATATCCATATTGGCGATACACAAAATGACATCTTTTTCAAGTTTCTTTGAATATACCATTAAATTAGTATTTTCTGCGTAATGAAATCTAAGATTATCGTATTCTTGCATCGCTGGATGTGCTTCTCGGGCTAAATTGACTCGACGAATAAAGTCTTTAATGCCTGGTTCATGCCATTGATGCACTTTATACTGGTATTTTTCACTATCATGCAGCTCTTCTTTAATTGGCGACTTGATATTTTCACAAAGTTCATAGCCATTGTACATGCCTGTTAGACTGGATAAAGTAGCTGCTAAAAAATAGCGTTGCTTAAAAGCATTAGGGCCTTGATCAGCTAAGTAAGCAGGAAAAATGTCTGGAGTCGTAGGGAAGAAAATACCACGCATATATTCTTTTGCGTCAGATTGAGTTAGTTCCTTAAGATACTCTTCAAATTCCCATTTTTCAGAACGCCAGGTAAAGTAGGTGTAACTCATGTCAAAACCGAGTTTACCTAAGCGATGCATGATTTTCGGACGAGTAAATGCTTCTGCTAAGAAAACAATCTCTGGCCGTTTTTCTTTAATGTCAGAAATGAGCCATTCCCAGAAGGGGAAAGGCTTGGTGTGAGGATTATCTATACGGAATATATCGATTCCCTTATCAGCCCAGAAAAGAATAATGTTTCGAATTTCTTCCCAGAGAGCTTTATAATTCTCGTTATAGTAGTCAAAGGGGTAGATGTCTTCGTATTTTTTCGGTGGGTTTTCTGCAAACTTAATGGAGCCATCGGGTTCATGAAAGAACCATTCTGGATGTTCTTTTACATAAGGATGATCTGGACTGCAGTTTAAGGCAATATCTAAAGCGAGTCTAAAACCCTTCTTTTTGCATTCCTTCACAAAATGTTCAAAATCTTCCATTGTCCCTAATTCAGGGTCAATGGAATAATGACCGCCAAAGGAATTCCCTACAGCATAAGGACAACCAGGTTCTCCTTTTTTTGCCTTCAGTGCATTGTTTGCGCCTTTTCTATTGGTCACGCCAATAGGGTGAATCGGGACTAGATAAATGGTATCAAAGCCTAAGTGATCAATGTAATCAAGCCTGTTTTCGCAGTCTTTCCAAGTGGCACTCGCTTTTGGATTATTGCCCTGGCTTTTTGGCCACATTTCATACCATGTGCCTGTACGAGCGTATTTAGGATCCACTCTAAGTTTCATTACAGGACTTTCTGTTGGAATATCTTCAGGAGCAATTGTCCAAGCAATTATTTTATACTCATAAAACCCGACATTTTGAACAATGAATTTTCCTTCCCATAAATCATTCTCAACAAATTCCATGGGTACTTGTTTCCATTTTTTTTGTGAGGAATGTTTGTATAAAATGGCGGCATCGTATTTTTCGTGACTGTGTCGAAAAATATCCGCTTGGATTGTGACTGAGTCGCCTGGTTCTCGTTTAATCATAAAACGTCCCCCCTCAATGGAAGGACGAATGTTTTCTATTACAAAATTTTCTTTTTTATTTGGAATGATAGCCATGTAACAAATATAAATAGAAGTGCTCCATAATAGGGCAAAAATTTACATAGGATAACAAGACTAATCTATTCGGATGAGTTGAATGTTCTTAAACCAGAAGATTCGTTCTGTTCCGCCTAAATTGAATTCTAATCTGGCAAAAGTGTTGTCTTCTACTCCTAAATACTCGATTTCAAAAGATTTTCCGTTCAGGCCAATCACTGGCTTCTGTTGGAATCCAAGGGTATTGTAAGGGGTATGATAAGATCCAAGGCGAACAGTAATAGGCCCTTCAATATTTGACCAAGCGGTGAAGATCAGTTTGTACTTACGATTTTGTAAAACAGGAATGTCTTCGTGAATTAATTGGACGCTGTAAGACTTAGAGCCTCCTTTCGTCACATTAATTTTCATCTGGAATTCATTTTTTGATTCTTGAATAATCGAGGAATCAGCAACACCAGAGTATTGTTCCATTAAAATCCAACCAGCAGAACCATTAGAAAAGTCTCCGTTGACAGCCCAATTTGTGGATGTCTTATCAAATTGAGCTAATGCTTCAGAAACATAGTCTGAAAGGGTATCGCCGTCTTTTGATGTCCATGACCAGCGCAAGCAAGAGAAGCTAGATAAAAAGCGTTCGTTTAAAGTGGTCCAGAGAGCGGCATTCTCTGTTTCACTAAAGCGAATAACTCCGTTTGTGATTCTAGCGGAACTAAAATCAATGTTGTTAATCCACCGTTGGACAAAGAAGGTCACTGGTAAATTGAGAGAGTCCTTGTAGATCTCTGCTTGTTGATAATGATAGCGTAAATCAATCGCTTCAAAAGCGGAAAGAGAATATTCAAATGGGATATATTCTTCACCGATTTTTATGGTGCCAGAAATAGAATAGGGCTTATTTTGATTGGGTTTGAAGCCAACACCAATTTCTTTTAAAATTCCTTCTTCTTGAAGGTCTATCTTCCTAAAGGCTTCGTCAATGACGGACTCTCCAGCATGTATTTCATTTCCGAAATTGACAGCAAGAGTCGTGTCTTCGGGCATGGTTTCGTATGGCCATAACAACAGACCTTCAGCAGGATCAATGGTGACATAGACGTAGTAGCTCGAATAAGAACGAATATGTGTTAAGTGAAGGCAAAAATCTTCGATGATCAAGGCTTCATTGTCGCTTGGCATTTTTGCAAGAAGGGTATTATTTGACTGTTGAGTGTCGGACTGGGTTCCGTAGTCAATGATGAAACTAGCAGTAAACGCAATACTTGGATTGCCAATTTCTATACCAGCAGAAGGTTCTTTTTCTGCACAACCTATTAAATAGATTGCTAGTCCGATCAAGCAAAATTGGAAAAAGCGATAGACACTCATTACACTCCTCGGGTCAGAGGAAAAAGCTGGATATTGACTTGAACAATATCATCAGCTTCTCCGTTACTTGCAGAGAAATCTAATAGTTCTTTTCGCATAAGTTGCAAATGTTTTTTTAAAGAGGGGAAATCTTTACGCTTAATCGCAAAAGTAACGGCTGAAAAGTCCCTTTGGTCACCCGAAAGTTCCGATAATGCCGTTGAAGCGAGCTTTAACATTTGATTATGGTATAATTTGACCAAAATATCTTGGACTTCATCATCAGTTGTTAAAAGAGGGTCTTTTTGACGAAATCCGTTCGCTGTTTTGACTAAAAGTCCAAGATCGAGCAAAATTTTTAATGATTCCGCTATCTGAACGGGTGAGACTCCACCCATTACATGCTTTGAGATCCATTCGGGAGCCGCATTAAATCCTTTTAATGAGGTCATTTCTAAAATTACAGAATGATACCATTCGCGGAAAATTCGGAATTGGGCTTTTTCTAATGAGCGCAGTTTAGAACGAGGGCTTGCTTTTAATAATTGAGCGTAATAAATCTGCTTCTCTTTGTCATTTTTTGCTTGATTAAAAAAGACAAGGCTTTCAAAATAAGCGGCTCTTTTAGCGTCGAGGTTCAAACCAGAAATTAATTTCACAACTGTATTTTTGGTGATATTACGTTTACCGTCGATTGCTAGTTTTAAATGGGCATGACTTGAAAGCCCTGATTTTTCAGCAAAGAATCGAAGACTGAAAGCCGATGAAGTTTTCTTTTTATACTCATAGTAGTCGCGCAAAAAAACACGATAATTCGTATATTGCAAAATATCGGGTTCTTTAGGTTTTATGTCTGCGCTTTCAATCATATTAATAAGATAGCTGTTATAAATAAATAAAGACAGTATAATTCATAGAAACTCGTTTACGAAAGTAAACGAAGCAAAATGTGGTTATAGCTTTAAATGGCTCGGATCAGTTGAAAGAAGAGAAAAACGGAGATGATTTAAGAAAATACCATGGAGATTGGCGTATTCTCTGAAAAAGCCTTCTTCTTGAAAACCAACTCGTTTTACTAAAGCAATGCTTTTTAGATTGTTTGCTGCAATATCTATTTCTAATCTGTTTAATTTCAATGAGTTAAAAGCATAAGAACAGATCATTTTTAGCGCTTCAGTGGCGTAACCTTTTCCTGTATGGGATTTTAAAAGCCAATAACCTATAGAAGCAGAGAGATTATCCCATTGAATCCATTGTAAACATATACAGCCTAAAAAGGTTCGATTCTCTTTTTCAAAAAGTCCCCATAGACCTCCATTATCCATTTCGCTTTGTAATGTATAGGAATCAATAAATCGAAGAGCGTCTTCAATAGTGTTCATGGCTCTAACCCAAGGAAGTTTTGCATCTAAAAAAGAACGAGAAGAATTCACCTCTCTTAAAAAAATTTCAGCATGCTTTTCTTCAATAGGTTCTAGAACAATTCTATTTCCTTCAATTATGGGCATTATTCGATGTCCATTACAAAAAAAGCTTCTTGACTATCTGGAGTTAAAGGAGTCGTGGAGGGTATTCTGTTTGGATAATAGTAACCAGTGATTCTCGTAATTTCGTGATTAGAGGTGTCTTTCCAATTGGGAAGAATTCCAGAATTTAAGGAATCTGATAAATAAATAAAAGTGTTTAATCGTTTTTCTTTAGAATCTATTTCGTATAAAAAGAAGCATGGCTTTCTTTGGCAGAGATTTTGATCGTATTGGTATGTTATATCTCCAGTTAGAGTATAGCATGATCTCGCTGTGGCTCCTTCTGCGGGAATTTTACGCATTTCCTCAATAGAAATGCTTTGGCACTCCTGAAAGACATCTTCAGCGCAGCCCAGAAGAAAAGAAAGAAAAAGAACGAATAATATTTTTCTCATAATAATAACGATAGTAAAAAAAAGACTAACTTGTGTAGCTAGTCTTTTTAGTGCGGATGAGAGGACTTGAACCTCCATGTCCTTGCGAACACTAGAATCTGAATCTAGCGTGTCTACCAATTCCACCACATCCGCATTTTTGTTCAAATCTTGAAAAAAAGAAAGGCTTTGTCAAGGTAATTTAGGGTGCTTGAACTGCTGAATTCGTTTCGGGTGCTTTTGAGTCCAATAACTCCAGTCGTGTTCTCCTTTGGAGTCAAAAAAAACGTTACAAGAAGAACCAATGGATTCACAAAAAGAATTAAGCCAAGGTAAGACATGAGAGGCTGGATAAAGTCGATCTTGACCGCCTTGCATAAAAAACCATGCCCCTGAGCGAAGTCTGGTATTTTGAGCAAATACTTTGGGGTCTCCGACAATAGATAAATTAGAACTAATTAACAGTCTAGAAAGAATGGCTCGTTTCCCGTTCATAGAATAAGCGAAGACTCCAAGGGCCCCGTCAGAGACTCCTACTAGATTAACTTCTTTAATGAGAATATTAAAATGATGTTCTAATGAGTCGATTAATTTATCTGTAATCTTGATTAAAGTAGGAGAAAGCCAGTGTTTATCTAAACAGGCAGATGGGCTAGCTATAATCACATTTGGATCTTCTAAAAGCTCAAATAAACCTTGGCCAGCCACGAGCCCTTTTTGACATTTAGAGCTTTGCATCCCTCCATGAAACCAAATAATCACAGAAGGAGAATTTTGTTTTTTGGGTGTTGAAAACCATACGCCTGCGGGACTATTAAAATCCTTTTCCATTATGATTAGAGAGTCTTTTAAAGCAAAAACTTGAGTTAAGAAAAAGAAAAAAAAGAACACTGCTTTCATTTGAAAAAGAACTCTGAACAGTTTAGAAAATCTTTTAGGAGTTATTAGGAATAGGGGGCTCTATAGAGGGCTTTTGTTTTAGGAAAAAACGTATAAAGTGTATTGAGGTGAATAACAAAATAGTTTCAATAAATAAGCCCCAAAATGCGATCCGTAAGTGGTAGTCGTCTAATACTTCTTTTGATATCGAACCATCAAAAGTGTTTAGTTCTTTCACAATCCAGGTGCTTTTATTGATTCGGGCCGCTTTGATTTCTAAAGCTATGGGCATTTGTTCTTCTGCATCCCACCACCTGAACCACTCTTGCATTTCTATTTTTTGTTGCCGAGATAAATACAAATGAAAATTAGCGTTTTTATCATTATTGATGTTAAACATCTGTTTGTCTAAAAAAGGAATATTGGAATTTCCAAACACGCTTGGGATCGCAATAAAGCTTACCGTTCCATAAAACAGATCATCTTCTTCAAATAAACTACTGAAAATCGGCTTCATATATCCAAAAAGCCAAACCATTATAAACGTGGAAAAAATGGCTAAATTTAAAGCGGAAATTTGCTTATAGGATTTTCGTCTAGGAGCCATTATCTAACCTTATTTTATGTTTTTGAACGGAAAACAAAGAACAATGTAGATAATAAAAGAATAATAGAGAGGAAATAGAAAACCTGAGGTACTCTAGATTTGAATATTTCATCGTTAATGGATTTGATTTTAAAAGCTTGTAATAAGTTTTCACTGAATATTAAGGCGTTATCATTGTCAAAGCGGTTCCACAAAATAAATAAATCATCGTTTTCAGCCAGAAGGTCTTTGATGTTAGCGATAATCTCAGGCGAGATTCTTAAGGTTTCAGGAAGAGAAGGAGTATAACCAAGCCTTGCTGAATCAAGACAGCTTAACAATATTCCTGTTTCTATTTCTGGTATTTTATACAAAGTATCGTTGATTATTTTAACTTCTCTAGACCAATTATTCCGTCTAGCAAGATACTGGCGCATAGCCCCAGTTTTTCCAAAGATTTCTCTTTCAAAAAGGATGACGTCAGAAGATGGTGGCATCCATTCTCCTTGAAGTCGGAAGTTCTCGATCGAAGAAGAAATAGAAATGGCTATTTCTCGCAAGCTCATAATTTGAGTGGCTGTTTTAGTAGAATCTTCTATCGACCCAACTCTTGTTTTTTCAAGCGAGCGCATGAGGCGCGTTTCTAAAAACTTGTACTCTGAAAGATTTTCAACATAACGATTATATACCACCGCCTGTTGTTCTTGAGAGACGTAAAATAGTGAAGTTAACCCGATTGTGATAACGATCACGATCCAAATTAAAGGCGTTTTAATCTTTTTCTTTAGAATGTTTTGAATGCTTTGAGATTCAGTAGTATTCATATTTTTGAAATTACCTTTTTTCTACCTTATACATATGAGAAAAATCATTTTTTTGCTGTTTTTGACGTTTTTTTTTAGCGGTTGCTTTGAACGAGCCGAAGAAAAAGTCTTTGCAATACACCCTAACGGCTATAAAAAGACTTCCTTTTGGGTATATCCTAATGGAGAAATCTTAAAAAGAAATGAATGGTATAGTAATGGCATTAAAGAATTAGAAATCCCCTATAAAAAAAATGAACCGCATGGCCGATTTAAGCGCTGGACGGTTTTTGGGGATGTGGCTGGAGTTGGGTATTATAAAAAGGGAAAAAAAGAGGGGAAATGGGAAACTTTTTTTGATAATAAAAAAGTGGAGTCTCGCCGCTTTTATAAAAACGACAAAAAAGTGGGGACTTGGGAAGGCTTTTTTTATAATCGAAATCCAGCATGGATTGAATACTATCAAAATGACTCCGCAGTAGGGTTATGGCAAAAATGGTATTCTAATGGCGTCCTTGAAGAAGAAAATTCCTGCCATCTGGCAGAGGCGGAAGGATTTAAAAAACATTATTATGCAGATGGAAAACCTCAGTGGAAGTGGAATTGTCGATTTGGAATAAAGGAAGGGGAAGCTACACAGTATTACCCAAGTGGTTTATTACAGTTAAAGTATCGTTATCGCAATGGTCAGTTGAATGGGCCTCTAAATATTTATCGGGCAAATGGTCGCCTTTGGAAAAGGGAATATTGGAAGCAAGATGTTCGAGATTCTATCTGGGCTTGGTATGATACCTCTGAAGTTTTAATTCGTGAAAGCCGTTTTCATAATGGAACTGGAACCGCTTTTGGTTTTTGTCCATCTGGAGATGCTCGACTGACATGTGCAGAATCCACGTTTGTTAAAAATCGTCTTGATGGCAAGCTTTATTATTATAAAGAAAAAAGTGATTTGCGCTTTGAAGAAGTATGGAAAGATGGCGTTATCAAGGAAAGTCGCAGTTTTTATCCAGATAGTTTAGGCGGTGGACTTGCTAGCGAAGGATTCTGGAAAGAAGGAAAAAGAAATGGGTTATGGCGCAATTGGTATGCTTCAGGAATTTTGATGGATAGTCTTCATTTCTTAAATGGAGAACGCTATGGCCATCAATTGAGCTATGATTCTACTGGAAAATTGTATATGCATAAAGAACTATTTGGGAAAAATAAGCCTGTGATCATGCATTTGCTAAATGATGACTAAAAAATTTCTAAAATTGTAGGTATTATGAGTGAAAGTATTTCTAAACTAAAACAAGATTTTGAAGCCGAATTAGCCTCTTTAGTTTTAACTTCTAAAGAAGAAGTGGATGCTATTCGTGTCAAGTACCTCGGTAAAAAAGGCTTAGTTACCGATCTACTAAAACAAATGGGGGCACTTCCTGCAGAAGAACGCCCTGCTTACGGTAAAAAAGTTAACGAGCTAAAAGAATTTGTATCTGAATCAATAGAAAACGCTCTTTTGGTTGCTGCTGAAGCTGCTTTGCAAAAAAAACTAGCGAGTGGATTTGTTGATATTTCGCTTCCAGAAAATGGAATTCCTGCTGGTAGTACTCATCCTCTGTATGATGTTAGAGAAGAGATCATAGACTTTTTTGCTCATATGGGATTTGAAGTTGATTTTGGTCGTGATATTGAAACCGATTGGTACAACTTTGAAGCTTTGAATACGCCTCCAGATCATCCAAGTCGCGATATGCAAGACACGTTTTATCTTGCAGACAAGGTGATGCTTCGAACCCATACGTCTGGAACTCAAATTCATTATATGGAAACGCACAAACCTCCGTTTCGTATGATTGCTCCAGGTCATGTTTTTAGAGTAGATAGCGATGCTACACATGCACCAATGTTCCAACAATGTGAAGGTCTTGTCGTTGATGAAAACATTACTTTTGCTCAATTGAAAGGCGTTCTTCAAGTATTTATGAATAAGCTTTTTGGCTCTGGTGTAAAGACAAGATTCCGCCCCAGTTTTTTCCCGTTTACCGAACCATCTGCTGAAATGGATGT
>JAAYXQ010000127.1 GCA_012515825.1 Fibrobacter sp. | reverse complement strand
GCGGTGGCATAACTGATCGTTCCTGTAAAAAAGGTAAGGATCATCATTTGAGTAATCCCACCACTTAAGGCCGCGTTCATATATTCAGAGCCAACACGGGAAAGAAAAAGACGATCGGCAAAGGTCATCATGGTATCAAAAGACATGGATAGGAGCATGGGAAGTGCTACTACGAGCACGTCTCGGATTCCGCCTTTCTTATGCAAATTCTTTTTCATGAAAAGTAAAGTTAGAAAATATTAATTTTTTTTTAACTATATTTCGCCATTATGTTTTCTCAACTTACAGACTCTTTAGAATCGACCCTAAAAAAACTACGTGGCCAAGGAACCTTGACCGAAGATAACGTTGCCGAAGCTCTTCGTGAAGTCCGGCGTGCTTTTCTTGAAGCAGACGTTAACTTTAATGTTACCCGAGATTTTGTCAAAGCGGTAAAAGATAAGGCTCTTGGTACCGATGTACTGCTTTCTGTTTCTCCTGGGCAACAGATCGTTAAAATCATCAACGATGAATTAATCCAAATGATGGGTGGGGAGACTAAAGAGGTTGAACTCACAGGTTCTTCTCCTATTGGTATCATGATGGTCGGTTTGCAAGGGTCTGGAAAAACGACTTTTGCAGGTAAGATTGCACTATACATGAGAAGTAAGCGCAAGCGTAAACCTTTGCTTGTGGCTGCAGACGTTTATCGACCAGCGGCTATTAAGCAATTACAAGTTCTTGGTAAATCCATAGGCATACCAGTATACGAAGAAGGCCAAGGTAATCCTGTTGAGATTATCAAAAATGGTCATCGCTATGCTGTTGAGAATGGTTATGATTTAGTTATCTATGATACTGCAGGGCGTTTGCAGATAGATGATGTTTTGATGCAAGAGCTGGAACAAGCCAGAGACGCTGTTCACCCAAATGAAATTTTATTTGTTGCCGATGCGATGATTGGTCAAGAAGCCGTTAGCGTTGCTGAAACGTTCTTCCAGAGGCTCAATTTCACAGGTGTCTGTCTTTCTAAGATGGATGGTGATACAAGAGGCGGTGCTGCTCTTTCCATTAAAAAGATGACGGGTGTTCCTATCTGTTTTGTGGGTCTTGGAGAAAAACTTTCTGAGATGGATTTATTCCACCCAGATCGTATGGCTAGCCGTATCTTAGGTATGGGTGACGTGGTTAGCCTTGTGGAAAAAGCACAGGCTGTGATTGAAGAAAAAGATGCGAAAGATTTAAAGAAAAAGATCTTTAATAATACCTTCGATCTAAATGACTTCTTAAAGCAACTTCGCACGATTAAAAAACTAGGTCGAATAAAAGACATTATGGGCTTGATCCCTGGATTAAATAAGTTGCCTTTAGATCAAATCAATGAAAAAGATCTAGTCTATGTAGAAGCAACTTTAAGTTCTATGACGCCTAGAGAACGCAAAAAGCCACAAATTATCGATAGTAGTCGAAAAAAAAGAATTGCTCAAGGTTCTGGAACTTCTGTTCAGAAGGTGAATCAGGTGCTTTCTCAATTTGAATCGATGAAAGAAATGTTTAAGAAAATAGGGGGCATTGCTCAGAAGCAAAATGGGGGAGCTCCTGTGGGTTCTAACTATACGCCTCCAAAAAAGAAGAAAAAGCGTAAATAACTCTTTCTTAGATTTAAGTCATAAAAAGGCCTTTTTTAACAAAATTAGGCTTTTTTTGACTATTTAGACGTTACTTTATACATAGAAGACGGATTTTTTTTGTTTCCGTCCTTTACATACAACTTCTCATTGATTATATTTGGTTCAAAATTTAATCAGAGGTATAAAATGGCAACCGTAATTCGCCTTTCTCGTTTTGGTAAGCGTCATCACGCTGTTTATCGTGTAGTTGTAGTTGATAATCGCAAAGCTCGCGACGGTCAATTTATTGAACAAATTGGTTTCTACAATCCAAACCAAGCTACACCAGACATCAACTTTGATCAAGAAAAAGTTTTAAAATGGTTAAGTGTTGGTGCTCAACCATCTGATACTGTAGCTTCTCTTCTTCGCAACCAAGGTATTATGGATCTTTTCCATGAACTAAAGGCAAAGCGTTCTATTGAAAATAAGGCTGCTACTCCACGTGCAAAGAAAGCAAAAAAAGCTCCTTTAGGTCCTAAAGCAAAAGCAAGATTAGAAGCTGAAAAGGCTGCTAAAGAAGCTCCAGCAACTGAAGCTCCTGCTACTGAAGCCTAATTAATAGAATTGAAAGCCTTGTGTTTAAACACAGGGCTTTTGTATTTATAAAAAATGGAAAAGGATTTACTTGTCATTGGTCAATTCATGCGACCACACGGAGTTCAGGGCTATATTAAATGTAAGCCTGAAACACACGATCTCAATCGTTATTCTCGGTTGACAAGCCTTTTCGTATATCAAAAAGGCACTCTTCTATCTTTAGAAATAGAAGATGCTAAAATTCAAAGTGGTGTATGGTTGTTTAAGTTTAAGGGGTATGATTCTCCTGAGTCTATAAAGCCATTCACTAATCTAGAAGCATGTATTTCAAATTCCGAAAGAATTCCTGCTCCACCAGGGCAGATTTATTTTTCGGACGCTGCCGATTTCCAAGTCGCCCTCGAAGATGGTACTATTGTTGGGAAAGTTTTGGAAATGATAGAATTACCTTCTGTTAATGCTTTTTGCATTCGGTTTAATTCTCCTTATAACGAACAATTTACAAATCAAGAGATCCTCGCCCCATGGATTGATGCTTGTATTATCGATATAAATGAGAAGTCTAAAATCATATTCTGTGATGAGCTGTTTTTGAAAAGTTTATGCGAAAATGGAGATTCTAAATGAAGATCCAATGTATAACACTTTTTCCAGAAATGTTTGCTCCCATGGATTATTCCATTATAGGACGGGCTCGTCAAAAGAAGATTTTTTCTTTTGAAACGATTTATTTGCGTGACTTTGCTATTAATGAGTATGGTCAAGTAGATGATTCCCCTTATGGTGGTGAGCCTGGAATGGTTCTTCGGCCAGAACCACTTACAAAAGCAATTCGAAGTACCGGAGTGAAGAATAATGGTGGTAAAGTCGTTTATTTAACGGCAGATGGTGTTCCTTTCACTCATGAATTAGCCCTTTCTTTATCTAAAGAAAAACAAATAGTTTTCGTCTGTGGCCATTACAAAGGCATTGATGAACGCGTCCGCGAATCAGAAATCGATCTTGAAATTTCAATTGGTGATTTTGTGGTGAGTGGGGGCGAACTACCTGCAATGGTGGTCACCGATGCAATTGTTCGGCTTTTAGATGGTTCTTTAGGAAATAAAGAATCTGGAGAGACGGATTCTTTTGCCCAAGGTCCTCTTGGTTGGCCGGTTTACACTCGCCCAGAGGAATTTGAGGGCAAAAAAGTGCCTGAAATCCTTCTTTCTGGGCATCATAAGAAGATTTTGGAGTGGCAAAAGGCAGAATCTTTAAAAAGAACGCAAGAAAGACGCCCCGACATCTACGCAAAATTGAAAATAGATACTAAATTTGGCATCAAATAAACGAGGTCACACTATGTCCCTGAATATCGAAGTTATTCATCAAGAAAATAAAAAAACTGAACAAGCAGATTTCCGTGCAGGTGATTCTGTTACTGTAAACGTAAAAGTGATTGAAGGTACTAAAGAACGCATTCAGCCTTTTAAAGGCGTTGTGATTCAAAAGAAGAATACCGGCATTGCTACTACATTAACAGTTCGCAAAATGTCTGGTAACGTTTTTGTAGAACGTATTTTCCCAGTTCATAGCCCACGCATTGATTCTATTGTTGTGGATCGTCCAGGTAAAGTTCGTCAAGCACGCATTTATTATATGCGCGATCTTCGTGGTAAGGCTGCTCGTATTTCAGAACGTAAGGTTTAATTCGAGCGCTTTATGCAAAAAGTGATCCCGCCCGTGCAGATGTGCGTTAAGGCGGGTTTTCTTGTTTTTAAACCTGGAGAATCACCAAGGCAATTAATCATTGTAGATGATGGTAAATTAATTGCTTATGAACTTATTGATGGTGAAAAGCATATTGCTTTTGAAATGAATCCAGGTGACTTGATTGGGGTGGCCGCTCTTCTTGAAAAAGAAGAAGTGCGTTATCAAATAGAAGCTGCAGTAGATTCTAAGATCACGATCATTGATGAAGAGTGTATGGAGTCTCAATTAATTAAGACACCCGTCTGGCTTGTCGCATTAATGAAATCGCTTTCTCTTCGTACGCGAGAATTAAAAAAATTAAAAAAGCAAACGGGCTCTTTGAATACGCTTCAAAGTTTGACTCTTTTCCTTTATTATAAAAATCAAAAAGAGCTTCCTTTATTGGATACCATTCGAGAATACTGCTTTCAAACTAGATGCGCTATAAAAACGGCTTATGCAGATCTAAAGCGTCTTCAACGTAAAGATATCATTTATCTAAAAGGGGATAACGAAGAATCTATTTTAATTCGTGAGCCTCTTTTACTTTCTATTCTAACAGATTGTTTCTTATGTAAGCAAACGCAATCGCCTTATTATCCTTTTCATTTAAGTTCACTTGAAAAAGAAGGTCTTATATTCCTTTCGAAATACTCTTCTTCTGAATCTCTTGAAAGTTCTACTTGGCTTCAAATTCTTCAAAAACAGAATCCTTTATTCTCAGCTTCAGAGTGGATTCGTTTTCAAGAATATCAAATTTTTGTTAAAGATCCAGAAAATAAGTATTTTATTCATCAGAAAAAAATTCAAGAAATACGCTTAGCACTTGAAAATGAAAAGAGTATAAAGAAGATTATTTTATGCAATTAAAAGCTGGTGATTATCTTTTTATGGAAGGCTCTTTTGATGATCACTTGTATATAGTGAAAAAAGGGTTTCTTACGGCAGAACGTCGAGAACACGGGATGACTCAAGTCCAATGGACTTTTGAGCCTGGTTCTCTTATTGGAGAAGGGTCTCTTTTAGAAAATAGGCCTCACACCCATGCGGTAAAGGCTTCCGTAGATTCAGAATTAATTGCATTAGACCAAAACGAATTAAAAGAAACTCTTAACAAAGCACCAAATTGGATTGTTTCTATTGTTTATTTTTTATCTCGTCGTTTTAGAGAAGCAGAAAAAAAACATTCTCAAAACAACATGATTCGTGCATTACCTAGCCTTCTTTTTATTTTATTTCAGTCACCGCAGAAAAAAAAGTATGATGTAAAAGAGGTGGTCAAAGACCTTTTTATTTTAACAGGGCTCCGTTCAAAAGAAGCTTTTTCTCTATTAAAAATATTAGAATCTTTAGGTTTGTTTAAGGTTTTTGATGAGCAAATTCAGAGCACCAATACTCGCGTAATTCAAATGCTTTATGAGGCTCTTCTATATAGAGCTTCTAAAAAAGAAATTCCAGCGACGATTCTTTCTATTACAGATCAGTTGATATTAAATGCTTTTATCCAAACGACTAAAAAGAATGGGACTATATATAAGGGGCAAACAGCGATAGATACGGCTGTATTTTTTAAGACAGGTCCTAGATATGCACATGGTTTACGCTTTTCTTTAAAATCCCTAGACGATCTATTACATAAAAAAATACTAACCCATGTTGCAGAAGGATCGTCAGATTTCGTTTATGGGGATATAGATATAATTGTGGATTTATTAGAGTTGAATCGGATTTATCCTCTTCTAGATAAGAAATTGATCGAATCGCCTTAAACGAATACGTTAAATAAGCATTTTATCAGATCCTTTTGATTGGTAGCTGTTCTATTTCTTTTGATAGTTTTCTATTTTTTAGCCAGAAAAAATATTTAACCAAGGTTTATTATGAAACTATTTCCTTTGATTCTTGCTTTAGTTGCTACCACTCCTTTATTTGCTCAAGAAGCAGCACCTCAAGGCGGTGGTATCATGGCATTTTTACCATTTATTTTAATGTTTGTGGTCATGTACTTGTTTTTCATTATGCCAAAGCAAAAAGAAATGAAGAAAATGGATGCTATGCGCAAGGCTTTGAAAAAAGGCGATAAAGTTTTAACTACTGCAGGAATTATTGGTCTTGTAAGTAACATTGAAGAAAATGTAGTGACTATCAAAACTGGCGATGCTACAAAAATCGATTTTGAAAAAGCTGCCATTCTTCGAGTTCTTGATTCAAAAACAGAAAACTAAGTATAGGCGTTTATGGATATACTTGATATAAAAATATATGGAGACGATGTTCTTCGTCAAAAATGTAAGCCAGTTGAAAAATTGACGCCTGAGTTAGTGGAAATTGCGAAACAAATGCTTGAGACTATGTACGATGCTCCAGGCGTTGGTTTAGCAGCTCCTCAAGTGGGGCTTGATATTCAACTCGTGGTGATTGATGTTACTCATCCAGATGATGATGAACGTTGTCCTTATATCATGTTTAATCCAGAATGGAAAGAAGAAGAAGATTCAGAACCGGTAGAATTTGAAGAAGGTTGTTTATCGGTTCCTGATATTTTCTGTAATGTTACTAGACCAGGTAAAGTATCTGTGCGCTATATGGATGAGCACGGTGAACAAAAAGAATTGAGAAACTGCGAAGGTCTTTTCGCTCGTTGTATTCAACATGAAATAGACCATTTAAATGGGGTTCTTTTTGTGGATAAAATATCACAATCAGATCGTATGCTGTACCAATCAAAGCTAAGAAAAATGGCAAAGACGCAAGGTTAATATGCGTCTATTGGCTGGATCTATTCTATGCCTTATTGGTTTTGTCTTCGCTGAATCTTTTGTGGCGATTTCATCTCCCTTTGAAAATAATGAGTTAGAAACACGTCGTATTCCAGAAGAATTGGATCGACCTATTCGCGTAGGGCTATTCGTTGGGGTATCAAAGGTTTATTTATTTAATGGATCTGATACTATTACTGTCGAAACTCGCCGAGGTCTTGTTTCTTTTTCAAATCATAAAGAAACGGTTTACGAATCTGTGATTGAGGTGTTCCCAGAAGAAAATGTGC
>JAAYXQ010000126.1 GCA_012515825.1 Fibrobacter sp. | reverse complement strand
TTGTTATTGGCTCCCAATGGGGCGACGAAGGTAAAGCGAAAGTAGTTGATTTTTTAACCTTAGATGCGGATGTGATTGTCCGTTTTCAAGGTGGTGCTAACGCTGGGCATACTGTTGAAGTAGAAGATCGAAAGTTTGTATTTCATTTAATCCCATCTGGGATAATGCATCAAGATAAGATGTGTGTTATTGGAAATGGTGTTGTTCTTGATCCGATTCAAACATTGCTTGAAATTGAAGATTTATGTCAAAAGGGCTTAGATCCAAAAGGCCGTTTAATGATTGCAAACAATGCTCATGTGGTTTTACCTTGGCATACAGCTGTCGATAAGCTTAAAGAATTAAAGGCTGGTAAAGGTGCGATTGGAACGACTGGTCGTGGTATTGGGCCTTGTTATAGTGATAAGGTAAATCGTATTGGTGTTCGCGTGGGCGATTTATTAGACGAAAAGGAACTTCGTCCTCGTATTGAGAACATGGCTCGAATTCATAATGAAGAATTCAAATTGATGTTTGGAGCCGATCCAATTGATCCAGAAACAGTGATTAAAGAATATTTAGCTTTGGGTCAGCAGATTGCTCCTTATGTGAAGGATGTGAGTGAGTTTTTATATAATAGCCTTAAGGACAATAAGCGCTTGATTTTTGAAGGGGCTCAAGGAACGATTCTTGATGTGGATCAAGGAACTTATCCTTTTGTGACTTCAAGTAACACAGTCGCTGGCTATGCTAGTTGTGGTTCTGGTGTTGGTCCAAAAGCAATAGATCAAGTTTTTGGTGTGGTGAAAGCTTATACTACCCGTGTAGGTAATGGGCCGTTCCCTACCGAACTTTTAGATGAAGTCGGAGACGAATTACGGAAAATTGGTAATGAGTATGGTGCTACGACTGGCCGTAATCGTCGCTGTGGTTGGTTTGATGCGACTGTCGTGCGTAAGGCTGCGGTGGTGAATGGCTTAACTCATTTAGCGATTACGAAATTAGATGTTCTCGATTCTTTTAAGGAAATTCAAATTTGTACTCACTATGAATGTGATGGTGAGATTTTGAATTTGATTCCAAATCAGCTTTCTAAGGTAGGTCGTTGCGTTCCTGTGTATGAAACCATGCCTGGTTGGGAGTCTGATACAACGAAGTGTCGCTCGTGGGACGAATTGCCTTTGGCAGCAAAAAATTATTTGAAACGACTTTCTGAATTGGTCGATGTTAAAATTGGGATGGTGTCTGTTGGAGCTCGTCGTGATCAAACGATTATCATAGATATGAACTGAGGAGAAGCTAATGAATAATGCAGATGTCGCTGAATTACTCAAGGGAATAGACCTATTTTCAAAGTTAACGGAAGCACAGTTAGAACAACTGATTTCGTTAGTGGAGCCTAAAGATTTTTGTCGAGATGAAACAATCATTCTCGAAAAAGATGAATCGGTTCAGGCACTATACTTGATCGCTTCTGGTGAAGTGAAGGTGTATATGACTGATTCAGATGGGAAAGAGACTATTCTTTCTCTGTTAGGCCGAGGTGATTTTTTTGGCGAAATGTCTTTGATTGATGGGGAACCTCGTTCTGCTTCGGTGAAGGCTGTGACAGCTGCCTCTTTATTAGTGATCCGTAGAGAACACTTTATACAATTACTACGCTCTACTCCAGAACTATCCATTTCTCTTTTGATTGAAATGTGTATGAGACTACGTAAAGCGAATCGTCATATCGGTTCTCTTTCTACGATGTCCGTTTTTGGCCGTGTAGGCGGTACGATTATGAATTTGATCCAAGAAAAGGGCGTTCGAGTTCATGACGGTAGTGGAAATATGGTAACTGTGATTCGTAATCGCCCAACGCAACAACAACTTGCTGAAATGGCTGGTACAACGAGAGAAACTGTAAGTCGTATTTTTTCAGGTTTAGTGAAGAAAGGATCGATTTCTGTCGCTGGCAAAGATTTAATTATTTACGATGAAAATTTCTTAGAAGACAAGGACTTAAAGGAGTAAAATGCCCATTCCAAATCGTTTTTTAAATTTTATAAAAAAACCTTTTGTTCAGGCTTTTTCAATTTTTTTAGTCATTGTTTTCATTTTGGTTATTGTTGCTGATTCTTTAGTCATGCCTATTATTGCTGGCTCTTTTACTTCAGAAACGGTTGTTCCCGATGTTCTTGGCTTAGAAAAAACAAGAGCAGAACAAATTTTAACCGATGCCGATTTCAATTTTGAATGGCTTGCCGAAGGGCGTTACAGTAGTGATGTACCTGCGGGTCATGTTCTTGTTCAAGTACCAGTACCTGGTCGTAAGGCTAAAGAAGGAAGAACGATTCTTTTAACAAAAAGTAAAGGAATTCGCGAAGTAGAAATTCCTGATCTACGAGGCAAGAGTCAACGTCAAGCAGAAATTTCTTTGACTCGAGCAGGCTTAATTCAAGGACGTATCATCAAGGGAGCTCATCTCAGTATACCTCGTGGTGTTGTGATTCGTACGAATCCTTCTGCAGGAAAATTAGTCCGTATGGGAGACACCGTGAATGTGGTTATTTCTGCGGGTGAAACTACAGGGAAAAAGCCATTACCTCAATTTGAAGGCTTGCTTTTAGAAGAGGTTTTTCAGAAATTAGAAGCATTAGGCTTTGTTGTGGGTGATGTTGTTAGGCAGAAAGGCGCTGATGGGATCTCTGGGACTGTATTAGAACAATCTCCGAAATCGGGTGACTATTTGCCAGCAGGGACAAAAATTGATTTCGTAATCGTTGATTAAGGGCGCATATGCGCAATAAAACTTGGAAAGCTCTGGTTCTTTTTTTTGTACTAGCAAACGTTATCGCTTGTAGTAGTAAGACTGTTCAAAAACAGACAGTGAACGAGACGATTCAAGAAAAAAATGACTCCGTTTTAGTAAAAAAAACAGCAAATTTAGATATAGCTCATGAAGCTTTTCTAAGAGCTCTTATGCTTGAACAAAGAGAAGAGCATGGCATGGCTCTTGAGTTTTTAGCACATGCAAGCAAAGCGGATCCTGAAAATCGATATTTAGCTTTTCAAGTGGCAATGAAAGTGGCTGAAATGGGTGATTATAAAATGGCATTAGCATTAGCAGAACATGCCAAAAACTTAAAAGGCCCAGTAAAAAAATCGCAATTAAGTCTTTTAGCTTCGATGTACATGCAAAATAGAATTGTAGATTCAGCAAAAGTCTATTTTAAGAAAGCTATCGATTTAGATGAACGGGATTATTTAATCCTTTATGAATACAGTATTCTTTTGGACGC
The DNA here is from genome assembly GCA_012515825.1 of Fibrobacter sp. Lineage (GTDB taxonomy): Bacteria > Fibrobacterota > Fibrobacteria > Fibrobacterales > Fibrobacteraceae > Fibro-01. The sequence goes on along the minus strand of JAAYXQ010000126.1, from coordinate 17,912 downwards.
GATAAAAAACTATGAAGAATTGATTCGTGTGTATGATCTTTTGTTGCCTCAAATTAATTACGGTAAATCGCTTTTGAATAAACAGATTGATTTACTCTCTGCTGTGGGTAAAGATTCTGCTTTGATTGATTTGTTGGAACAAGCTTACGTGGCTCATCAAGACAGAGAATATCTTGAAAAAAAAGCCGATTTATTAATCAAAAATAAACGCTATGATGAGGCGATTGCTATAGCCGATAAATTTTTATCCATAGCAGAAAAAGATACAACAGGAATATTGATTCGTTCTCGTGCTCTTGTTTTACAAGGCGAATTGAACGAGGCTCTTGCTTATTTAAAGAATGCTTATTTTAAGCTAAAAATTCCATCTGCGATGATGCTCAATTTTATTGCTTTGATAGAGCTTGATTTGCAAGAAGTAGATAGCGCTAGAGTACACTTAAAAATGTTGACCGAAAACAAAACTTTTGCTGCTCCTGCTCATGCAGACCTGAGTTCTTTGGCAAGAGCCGATGGCGATACGTTAACGGCCATTGCTGAAATGGAAAAAGCCGCGGCAATTGATCCTGAGAATTATGTGGCAAATAAAGCATTTTTATATTACTTGTACGGTCGCTATCAAGATGCATATCAGATTTATGATTCTTTGCTAGGCTATTGGAGCTCTTGGCAACCTTCACCTGAAATATTGAAGAAGGTAAAAACATCAACAGCCGTCGCACAAATGAAATTGAAAGCTAATAAGAAGCACCAATTGGTGCAAACGATGTATGCGAATGCTTTACTTCATGAAGCCTATGCTCTAGAGAGGAAAAAGGATTCCGTTTCTACTCAAAAAGCCAAAGAATCTCGTAGGCAAGCCGGTCTCTTTTTAGAAAGTCTTTTGATTGCCGATACTAATAATATCTCTGCCCTTTTTGATTTGGCTGCAAATTATGAACGAGTGGGAATGGTTGAAAAATCGATAAACGCTTTTAATTTACTTCTTAAAAAAGATCCAAAGCATCATCAGGGTTTAAATTACTTAGGGTATATGCTTGTGGATCTAAATCGCAATAAAAATGAGGTTTTGCGAGGAGCCTCTTTGATCGATTCGGCTTTAAAGTATTTACCAAAAGAGCCCTCTTATTTAGATTCAAAAGCTTGGGCTTTTTATCGCTTAGGAAAATATAAAGACGCGCTTCATATTATGGAATTGATTCTTTCTCTGCAACCAAAAGGGATTGATGATTTGGTTTATTGGGAACATTATGTGGCGATCACTGAAAAGTTAGGGTTAAATGAAAAGGCTTTAGAAGCTTACAAGCAAATTCTATCTATTGATCCAAATCATCCGGAAGCCATAAAGAAACTCAAGAAAAATCAGTAGGGCAAAGAATGAATCAAAGATTGTTGCTTCTCTTCCCCTTATTTGTGGCCTTATTTTTGTCCGCTTGTGCCTCTTCAAAATCACTAGTTCCTGTTGAAGAAAAATCAAAAGAATTTGCTGCCGATAGCTTAAAGGCAAAATTCACTTTATCTCTAAAAAATGAAAAAGGCGAAATGCAAGAGTTATCTGGTGTGTTATTTGCCGTTCAAGGGATTCGTTATCGTCTAGAATTGAGTGGCCCTTTTGGGGTGGGAGTCGCTTCTCTATTATGGAACAAAGAAGGCTGGCGGATCACTTTACCTACAGAAAAGTTATACATAGAAGGGCAAGGGTATATGATTGGAGACCCTTCGATGCCTGCATTACCTTTTGTGAATATACATCAACTCGCAGGTATTTTTTATGGTGATTTATTGCCCGCTTCTTATAAAGAGTTAAGTAAAAAAGATTCCTTAGATTTTGAAAAAGTATTTGCTGAAGATGCTTTAGGGCGTCCATTCCAGTTTGTGCGAAAAAAAGCTTCAGAAGAAATTTTGTCTTTGATGCAAATGGGGGTCGGTGGAATTGCGGAAACGATTTATTATGAAAACCCCAAGGAGTATGAAAAAAAGAGGATCCCGTCTAAGATTCGTTTCTTTCGAGATCAAGAATTGTTCTTAGAAGTGATACTGAAAAAGGTTCAGCATGAAACGACTTGGGGAAATGGCGTTTGGCGTCTCAATATACCCCAAAATTACAGTAAATGGAATCCTTAACAGAGTGCTTGTTTAGTAGATTAATAGAAGAGTGTATAAAACCCGAATAGATTATGAAAAAAAAGATATTGTCATTATTTTTATTGTTGAATGCGTTTGCTTTTTCTGCAGACACGCTTGAAATTTTTGCGTTGCGCGTGGAATTTCAAGAAGAAAAAACAGACAACTCATTAACAACTGGAACAGGCCTTTTCGATTCTGATCCAGAGGCCGCAAAAGCTAATTTTAGTCTAGATCCACAAGGGCGTCGGGCTAGTTCTGTATACTGGAAAAAGCACTTTGAGTTTGCTGACCAATATTTTCGGACGGTGAGCGGAGGGCAATTCGTTCTGAAGTACCGTATTTTCCCTGAGAGTGGTTCTGCTTATAAACTAGATAAGTTTATTATTGATTATAATCGCACGAATAAAAGAAAAGATGAAAAGACGGCTGAATATGATGAGGCTCGAAGTCGGGATTATATGAGTTTTATATGGGATGCCGTAGATAAAGCGCATCAATCATCATTGTCTCCGTTTAAGATTCCTTTGTCAGAAAATCCAAACACCAAACGGGCGTACATGATTATCCATGCAGGTGCAAGTCGCCTTGTGGATGGTGGTTCTATGGGAACAAATGGGGCCGATACTCCAGGTGATTTCATCGATGTTTTTGTCTCTTCTGATTTCTGGACATATTTACCTGATTCCATTTCACAAGAAAAGCATAAAAATGGAATTGTATTTTCTGATGCTGCGATTGACACCTTAAAAGAAGTGATGGTAGTGAGTGAAACGGCGTCTCAAGATGGATTGAATTGGGGTGTGAATGGCATCATCGTGAATCAGATTGGGCGCTTTTTAGGCATGCCTAATACTTATGATGTCGTAAAAGGTATTTCTCGCTTAGGTTATTTTGACGTGATGGACTTTGCTGGTTACAATGCTGGGAACGGCTTTTTTCCAGTACTTCCAAGTGCTTGGGTGCGAGCCTACATGGGCTGGGCAACTGTTCAAGAAGTCTACCCTGCAGCAGGGAAAAAATTAACTTTTGATTTAGCTGCAGCAGGGACAGGGCTCGGCACCGAAATTATAAAAATTCCAATAAGTGCTTCAGAATATCTTTTGGTTGAGAACCGCCAACGTTCTTGGAATGAAGACGGCACTGTCGAAGTTTTACTTTCAGATGCTGAAACAGAAGATGCTGAAGTGATTAAGAAAAAAATCCTGGTTGATAGTCTTAGTTTAGTTTTTGAAGATAGCGTTTGCGTGAAAGGCGTTTGTACTGTAAATAAGAAAAAAGCAGAAGGAATTGTCGTTGGGATTAATTCTTATGACGCCGCTCTTCCTGCGAGTGGAATTGTGGTTTGGAAAGTGAATGAATGGTATCTTAAAGAAGCGTTACCATATGGGGTGGTTAATTTCTGGGGTGGAGATACTCTTCGAGATCATCAATTTGGCTTGTCTGTGATTGAAGCCGATGGTGTGTTAAGCATAGGTAAAACATTTAAAAATGCTTTAGGGCAAGATACTTATGATTATGGCACTGGAACAGATATTTTGCCTCATGTCCGTTACAGTAAGGATACTGTTCGAGATACGGTGACTACCATTTCTTCTAAGGGCTATGCTAATACGGCCTCAACAACGGGAGGCTTTTCTGGCTTACAGATTAAGGCAAAGCCACTTTCTGCGTATCGTCAGGAAAAAACAGAAAATGCCTTTATGGGTGATAGTGTTTTAAATTTTGGCTCTTTAATTATGAAGGTAGAGCTTGTTTTTGAAGATGAAAAAATTCCAAATTCAAAGTTTCCTAAAAACACGGGCGTCTCTTCAATTCCTCGTGGAGCAGTTATTGTAGACTATCCTTCTTCTGTATTAAAAACAGGGGAGCGTGCGATTGCTTTTGGAAGTGCCGATGGTACGTTACAAATCCTTTCTGCTTTTGGTGATTCTATCATGGCTTCGGATACAGTGATTTCTATGGATGGATCGATAGGCATAAAGAATAATAAAATGCAAGTGCCTTTATATCGATTAGGGTCCCCTGTAGATTCTTTATTAGGATTAGCTTCTAAAGAACATATGATTTTTTCAGCACATTATTCTGGCCTGTTGAAAACAGAATTAGTGGGGCTTTTAGATCAAGTGGAATATATTCAACACTTTTTGCCTGCAAAACTCAAAACAGGACCGTTGTTACTTGGTGATGCTATTTGGGCCGCGTCCAATCAGAAACTTTATAAAGCGGATGCAAAAGAATTTTATCCTTGGGTGGATTCAGTTTCTTTGCCTGAAAATTTTATTACTCATGATATGGCTCTTTGTCGTGATGAAGAAAATGATAAGATTGTGGTGGTCGGAGCCGATGCTTCTGTAGCCATTTGGTCTATCTCAGAAGGAAAGCTTTGGCAGGGTTCTCTGAGTCAAAAGAAAACGAATGAGTTCTTGAGTACAAAAGATCAGTATTTTAGAGTGACTTGCTCCGACTTTAATCGAGATGGGAAATCAGATTTGTGGATTTTAGGAAGTTTAGGTTATGGAGCAATGGTTACCGCAGACTCTTCTTTTGCTCCTATTAGCTTACCTCATCAATATAAAAGAGGTTTTGATGAAGGTGGAACTCGTTATCACGAGCGCTCTTCTTCGGCAATTTCCGATCTGAATAATGATGGTTATCCAGATGTTGTTTTCACTGGTTTTAATAAAGTATATGCTGTAGACCATTCTGGAGTTCCTCTCGATGGGTTCCCTGCTACGGTTTCAAATGGAATCCCTGAATATGGATTCTCTTCGGATCCAGTCGTTTTAGATGTTTCAGGCGACGCTTCTCCAGATATTCTTATTGGAACGACTAGTGGATTATTGATGGCATTTAATAATCAAGGAAAGCGAATCACAAGTGGATTCCCTTTGTCTGCTGGCTCTTTTGAATATGGCGATACATTATACCCGATGTCTATTTTTGCAGGAGAACTGATTGATTCTTTAAGTGGCCCTGAGCTATACGCTTTCCATCGTGAATCGGTTTCTGGCTTTAGAGCTTTCCGCGCTTCTACAGGGGCCGAAAAAAATGCACTTGCTTGGAGCCTTCCTGGGCATGGAAATGATCGAATCAATTGGTTTGATGCAAGCTTGTTAAAGACTCCAGCGAAGGATGCTCCAAGAGAGACGATTAGCGATTTTTATATCTATCCTAACCCTATTAAAGGAGGCCATGCGAAGTCGAGATTTACGTTAGGCATGGATGCTTCTTCTGTTTGGCTTGAATTTTACGATATAACTGGGCTTTGTGTATATAAGAAGAAAGTGGAAAGTGCCGAAGAAGGAAAAAATCAAGTAGATTATATAGATGTATCTACTTTGGGTTCCGATATTTATTCTGTGCGATTGAAAGTGAAATTTGTTTCTGGTAAGGAAAAACAAAAAATTTATCGAGTTGGAGTAATCCGCTAGAAAAAAGAATATGAAAAACACACTCTGGTTACTTTTGTGTATTCTTTTATGGGCCTGTTCGAATACGACAAGCCCCCCAGAAGGGGTTCATTATTCTCAACCATTTGTGATAGGTATTTCTTCTCCAAGCGTAAAATCCTCCTCCTCTACTACATTGCCTTCTGAAAGTGTAACGGATATCGCTTTCTGGGAATCAAAATGGGTTCAGATTCCAGAGCAAGAAATGTTTGTGGAGTCGAAATGGATTCCGATTGCTTCTTTTAAAATTTTAGAAACAGAAATTACTCAATTGATGTATGCAGAAGTTTTAGATACTTTACCGCCTCAAAAAGAGTTAAAAGAAAATTATCCTGTAGCCTCTGTTTCTTGGTATGACGCCATTCTTTTTTGTAATGCCTTATCAAAAAATTTAGGCTATGATACGGCTTATCGGTATTCGAGTATTGGGCCTAAAAATACGTTGCTGAATTTAACTTTCGTGGATTCGATTCAAAGCGTGCGCTTACCTACGAACATTGAGTGGGAAGCTGCCATACGCGGAACTACAACCACGGAATACTTTTGGGGTACAGGAAATGCCTCTGAATTTGCACATTATGGAAGTACTGGTGGGGCTATTGAAGTAGGCCAAAAAAGAGTAAACTCCTATGGTTTGTATGATATGGCTGGGAATGTGCATGAATGGGTCTATGATTGGGATGGACCTTATGGTACAACCGTGGGCTCGAAACGCATTTATAGAGGGGGCTCTTGGAGTAGCCCTTTATCTCAATTGGCTTCTGATTATCAAAGCAGTGCATTGCCAGATGAGTCTACAGACACTCGTGGATTTAGAGTGGTATTATCGAATGGAGTGATGGAGTGAAGTCTAGGTCATCGCGGAATAAGACAATTCAATTAAGTACAGAAGAACAAACTTTTTTTGAAAAACAGATATTTAAGGGGTCTTCTTATACCGTTAAAAATATTGAAAATCAGGTGATGCAGGGTGATTCCCTTAACATCTTATCTCAATTACCAGGAGAGTTTATAGATCTTGTTGTCACTGATCCTCCCTACAACATGACTAAAATTTATGCGGGTGAAAAGTTTTCTAAGACAAATGCGGACGAATATGAATCTTGGCTTCGCTCTTGGATTGAACCCTTGATTCCTTTACTAAAGCCCAATGCTTCACTTTATGTATGCACCGAATGGCAATGTTCGAGCATCGTTGAAAAGGTGCTTCGAGAGTACTTTTATGTGCGAAATCGAATTACTTGGGAGCGAGAAAAAGGTCGTGGCGCAAAATGCAACTGGAAAAATGTTGCCGAAGATATTTGGTTTTGTACGGTCTCTAATGATTATTATTTTAATGCAGATGCTGTTCGATTAAAAAGAAAGGTGATTGCTCCTTATAGACATATGAATGGAGATCCTAAAGATTGGTCTGACGAAGGTGATGAAAAATTCCGTTTGACAGCTCCCTCTAATTTGTGGACGGATATTTCGGTTCCATTTTGGTCGATGCCAGAGAATACGGAACACCCGACGCAAAAGCCAGAGAAGCTTATTGCGAAACTGATTTTAGCGAGTTCGAAGGAAGGCGACTTCGTCTTCGATCCTTTCTTGGGCTCTGGTACGACAGCGGTCACCGCAAAAAAATTATCTCGTCGTTTTGCAGGGATAGAAAAAGAAAAGTATTATGCCCTTTTAGCCTTAAAACGATTACAAATGGCAGAAGAATCTTTTGAAATTCAAGGCTTTAAGGATGGCTGTTTTTGGGAACGGAACACGCGACCTATGTAGTTGATGTTTTTAGCTCTATTTTTTACTAATTTGTTGTGATGTTGAAAAAAATATTATTTCTCTTGGGTTTGGCTCTTTTGTTTACGTCTTGCGACGGAGAAAAAAAGAATGAACAAAAATTACCACCACTAAAGGCAATAGAAATCCCAAAGACGATTTCAGGTCTTTATGCGGGAGAATTGCCTTGTGATGATTGTAAGAAAAAACAAGTGAAAGTGCAGCTCGATTCTTTAGGGGAAGCTTTAGTAGAAGAGTTTTTTATTCAGGATTCTATAACTAAGGTTTTATCAAAAGCAACATATGTTGATTCGGCAGAAACTGTGACTTTGCTTTTTAAGGAAACGAATAAAAAATGGGTCTTCAAAAAAGAGGGCTCTTTATCTTTAGTGTATTTGGATTTATCAGGAAAACCATATTATATGGAATCAGGCATTGCATATCAGATGCTTAAGATTTTGAATAAGCCAGTCAAAAAGTGATGTAGGAATAAAAATGATTTGGAAAACGTTAATTGTTGATGATGAACCTTTAGCTCGTGTGCGTATGAGAAACTTGCTTTTGGAGTATCCGCAGGATATTGAAATCATTGGCGAAGCAGGTTCAGGAGAAGAGGCCATTCAAAAAATAAGATCGCTTTCTCCCGACTTAGTTTTTTTAGATATTCAAATGCCTGATATCAACGCTTTTGATGTATTGAACTCTTTAAATGAAGAAGAAATTCCTTTAGTTGTTTTTACAACGGCTTTTGATGATTATGCTCTTAGGGCTTATGAAGAAAATACGATCGATTATCTTTTAAAACCGATCGAAGATGAACGATTGAGTTTAACCATGGAAAAACTCCGTAAGCAGGCAAAGGCTCAAGTCTCCACAGAAAATGATCTTTTGAGTTCTTTTTCTTGGGATAAGTTTAAACAACTCGTCGCTGCAGAACAACCTTTTCTATCACGTATACAAGTTCGAATTGGAGATAGAACCATTCTAGTAAATGTCGATGAAGTGATTCGCTTTCAGAGTGAAGAAAAATATACGATGGCTTATACTCTCACCAATCAATATTTGATTGATACCCCTCTTGTAGAATTAGAAGCAAAGTTGAATCCTCAGCAATTCGTGCGCGTGCACAGGGCTCATTTAGTGGCGATTGATTATATCGCCGAAATTCATAGAGCGGAAGCGGGTCGCCTGTGTATTATTTTGAAAGATAAAGCGAAGACCATGATTTCTGTGAGTCGAAACTTTGTGAAGCGTGTACGTCATCTTTAAGCTATTGTTTTTTATGGAATCCCCAAAAGTATATCGCCTCAATTCGTTATATAAATTAATGAATACAGCCAGTATTTTTCAATATGTAATTCTGCTTCTGCTCGACTTTATTCTAATTTTTGATCGTAATGTCGTTTTAAGAGGTGAGTGTTAGTTTCACTGTTTAAATTTTTCTAATTTGGAATTTATGGATAATCAAAAGAAAAACGTTCTTCAAAAAACAAAGCAACTGTTTCGTGGTTTTGCTCGTGAAATACTTATTCCCATAGTACTTGCTTTAATTGTTATTCAATATGTGATTCAAGCTTTTCAAATCCCTAGTGGCTCGATGGAAGATTCTCTTTTAACTGGTGATTTTCTTTTGGGATTAAAATTTACTTATGGCTCTCCTGTACCTTTTACAGAAAAGAAATTTCCTGGATTAACAGAACCAAAACCTGGAGATGTCGTGATTTTCCGCTACCCAGGAGAACCATTGTATCCTGATTACGATCGGAAACGATATTCTCATATAGCGAATGCTTTAATGTTTGGAAATTTCTACTGGGATCATAAACCGCTTCCTGGAAATCCAAGCCTTGTGCATTATCCTTTAGGCCCTAAAGATTTTATTAAACGCTGTATTGCGGTGAGTGGTGATTCTATAGAAGTCAAGGGCGGGCAATTGATTTATAATGGAGTTCCTCAAACGAAACTGCCAGGCAAGGGGAAATACACTTCTCCTTATCGTTCGTTTTCTCCAAGAGATGAATTAAGCTTAACAAAAATTCCAAGTCCAGGAGATACTATTTTCTTAGACTCTCTTCCGATTGAAGAATTGTGGAGGATTCGTTCTTTGATGGTTCAAGAAAATCCACAGGATCATTTTGAATTGCACTTGAGTTTACTCGAAGATGGAAAACCTTTATCGAATTATATGTTTGAAAACTTTAAGGTACCTGTAGAAAATGATCGTAATTTGCTTTTGAATACGCTCTTTTCAAGCCGCCGTGTAGTGTCTCAACAAATAACTTACGGCGATACAGTAACAGGTCCTATGCCTTTTGCTTTCTTTGAAAAATACGCCCTCACTGGATTTTTACCAAGAGTCGATGAATCGATTCCTGTTAAGGGTTTTAAGCGTGTCGTAGATTATGAATACTTTGAAGGGAATCAATTAAAAGATTTAGCTCATAACGTAGATCTCTTAAACCAAACAATTGCTGTAGATTCTTTAGATTCACTTGCAGACACTATTCCTCAAGTTCAAAAGCATTATGAATTACGTCGAGTCATTACGAAAAATGATTCTGTGATCAAACAATACGTAGTTCAAGAACCAGTTTATTTTATGATGGGTGATAATCGAGATAATTCTGCAGATAGCAGGTATTGGGGGTTTGTCGGTCAGCAAAATATTAAAGCAAAAGCTTTTGTGATTTATTTTTCATTTGAAAATAGTGACCAGAAATTCTCATTCTCTAATCCTTTCTCTTGGTGGCGGATTCCATTTAAGATTCGTTGGACTCGTCTTGGAAGAATTATTCACATGATTGGTTCGTGATGCTTGTACGCAAATTCATCTTCTTAGGTTGTATCGTCTCTCTTTTCTCTTGTGCTACACAAGTGCCTCCAGAGGGTGGCCCTGAAGATAAATTGCCTCCAAGAATTGCAGCCATTGCCCCTGCTCCAAATTCGATTAATCAAGAACCCAAATTAAATGTGAAAATTCTTTTTGATGAATGGATTAACGCGACGATTCCAAAAAGTGCCATCACTATTTCTCCTCCGATTGAAAAGAAAATGATTTTTGAAGTGAATGGGGAAGAACTTTTAATTTCTTCTCGTTCTGTTCTAGATTCAAATACCACATATACTTTGACGGTGGCCAGTGGGATTAAAGACCTTCGTGGAAATTCTGTAGCGAAGCCTTTTGAACTTATCTTTTCTACAGGTTCTTACATAGATTCTCTGTCTGTTTCTGGGCGAGTCATGGTGTCTACAGAGATGCTCAAGAAAAAACAATACCCAAGTATTGGTCTCTTTTTGATTGGAAAAGAACGTGAAGGGAAAAAGTATCTTCAAAAGTATAAAGACACCACTTTGACTGGGGTAGATTCGCTTCCTCGTTTATCTAAAGAACCCCCGCTGTTTATCACACAAGCAGATAGTAATGGCTGGTTTTCTCTTGGTGGCTTACATGCTGGTCGTTATCGAGTGGTATCGTTTGTTGATGTGAATGGAAATCGTCGCATAGAGCCTTCTGTAGAATGGGCTGGTGTTTATGAACGAGATATTGAACTCACAGAAACGTTTAAGGATTCGCTTTGGATTGCTTTAGCAGATCAAGATACTTCTTTATTAGAACTCCAACAAATTACTCAAGTGGGTAAAAATCTGTTGCAAGCGAAATTTTCAAGATTTGTGCACTTAGATTCTTTCCTTCAAAAAAAACATAATTGTTTTTTAACAAAAAATAAGGTAGACACTTTATTTGCAGAAGGTGCTTTTAAAGCCCCCAGGCAAAACGATGTTCAGCTTTATTTTGAAAAAGCTCCATCACCAGACTCTCTTTATGAATTTAAGTGCCTTTATGCTGTAGATTCTTTAGCACGTTCTCTAGATACGCTAAGAAATAGTCTTGAGCTCAAATGGGACGCAAAGCTTTCGGATACGTTGGCTCCTGTCGTTGCTGAAACAGTTCCTGTAACTGGATCAAAACTAGTTTTCCCAAATGAAAAAATAGAGGTGGCTTTTAACAAGCCTGTTTCTGGTGATACATTAGCGAGTTTCTTAAAACTTGTTATCAACGGTGATACTGGAGATGTGGTTCTTAAACGAAAAGATACAGTACGCTTTGAAATCAGTACTGCATCGCCTTGGCCAACGGATGGAAAAGTGGAGTTGCTCAATATCAGCCAAGATACAGTTGTGAAGCCTGCGGATAGCACAGGGTATCGAGATACAGTCATTACTCCTAAATTTACGACCGTTGTAAAATTTGAAACGGTTCCAAAATTAAAAATTGCTTCCTTAGAGGGAAAAATTCCAGGCACTAAAAGAACTCTTCCCGTAGTTCGCTTACGTTCTTTAGAAACAGGAAAAGTGTTGAATATTCGAACAGGTCCTCGAGGGGTTTTCTCAATAGATAACCTTCTTGAAGGGAATTACATTTTAGATTACTATTATAATGAAAGTACTATTTCGAACCCAGATGCGGGCTCTCTAAGCCCAGCAAAATTCGGCGCTGGCTGGCGCTCTCCTTCAGATACTTTAATTCTTTTGAACGGCAAAAATAAACTTGATTCTTTAATTCAAAAATTGCCGTCATTACCATAAGCAGGATTGATCATGACATTAAAAATTCCTTCATTTGTAGCCATTGACTTAGAAACTACTGGATTAGATTTTGATAAAGATGAAATTATTGAAGTGGCTTTAGTTCTTTTTGAAAATGGAACACCAGTAAAAACAAGCGATTTTCTTGTGAAACCAAAGCAAGATTTGCGCTCTTTTATTGAAGCGTTAACAGGGATTACAAAAGAAGATTTGCTTTCTGCTTCTGATTTTGCTGATATCGCTGGCCAAGTACGTGCTTTTATTGGGGATTATCCTATTGTCGCTCATAATGCTCAGTTTGATTATAAGTTTTTGAAAAGTGCTTTTTCTAAAGTCGGTATTAATTTTGAGAGCGAATTAGTTTATGATTCTTTAACTATTTCTAGAATCGCATTTCAAGATGTGCCCAATCATCGCTTAGAGACGCTAGTGAATCATTTGAAAATAGAGCGCACTACAGCACATCGCGCGCTACCAGATGCAGAAGCTTGTGGTAACTTGTTTATCAAGGCATTAGAGACCATAGACTCGTTTCCAGCATTTGAAAAGAAAGCTCTGTTTCATGTATCTAAAGGTTCCATTTGGGAAGCTATTTTTAATGAAGATGCCTCTGGCACATTCGATTTTGTTCCTGGTTTAGTAATAGATGAAAAAGAATCTGTTTTAACAAATACTTCTGAGAGAAAACCACGTGTTGCTGAATTTCTTGAACCCGATGGATTTTTGTCTAAAACGCTATCCAATTTTGTTTCTAGAGAAAATCAGATTGATTACGCCAATGTCGTAGAAAGAAACATGTTTAAAGGGGGCTTGAGCGTATTAGAAGCAGCTACAGGAACAGGGAAAACCATTGCCTATTTATTGTCTGCTGCTCTAAAAGCAGTCTCTGGAGAACGAGTGGTGATTAGTACCGCCACTAGAGCACTTCAAGAACAATTATGGCAACACGAACTCCCTAAAATTGAGCCTTTGTTTGAAGGCAAATTAAAAGCGATGGTTTTAAAAGGGCGCAAAAATTATATCTGCTATCGTAAATTTAGAGACCACTTGCAAAGTTTTGATACCTTAGTCTCTCCAGAAGAAAAAGATTCCTTTATGGCTTTAATCCCATGGATACAACGTTCTAAAACGGGCGATATCAATGAGAATAGTGGCTTTAATCATTTACGTAATCGTTCTCTCTGGAGTAAATTAGCAAGTGATGCGGGTTCTTGTGCTAACGAATCTTGTCCATTTTATAATCGTTGCCCTGCGTTAGAAGCCAAAAGAAAGGCGATGCGTTCTAATTTATTGTTTGTTAATCATGCCCTATTTTTATCTGACTTAGCACTTGATTTTGCGATTTTACCAGCGTATGAACATATTGTTTTTGATGAAGCGCATCGTTTACCTTCTTTAAGCCATCAAGCATTTGCGCGTTCGGTTCGCTTTTTTGATTTGAGAAATATTTTTAAATCTTTAGTTCATCTAAAAGCGGAAGATAAAGGTTTAATTGCTGATATTGAAAATAGTCTCTTAAAATCAAAAGAACAAAACGAAGAGGCTTTAGCCCTTTGTTCTAAGCTTCGTACAGATATCATGGAGTCTGAACGTTTGCTGCATCGCTTCTTTATGAAAATAGGGAAAAAAGTGAGCAAACAAAAAGGATCAGAAAATACTTTTAAGTATAAGCAAAGTCTTTTCGCAGAACTTGATGCCGATCCAAAAGCCGTTTTAGAATCTCTAGTAGCTGTAAAACAAACGATTGCAGGGCTTTCTTCACAACTTCGCCAAAAAGAATTTGCGCTGGGCTTGGTTCGAGATTTAGAAGGTTGGGGCTCTGATATTGAAAAAGTCCAGTATGATTTAGATTTTATTTCTAGTGGTAATAAAGACAATTGGGTTTTCTATTTAGAAGAACCATTTAACCCACATACCCTATCGATGAAGGCAGTTCCTTTAGATATAGGCGTGTTCTGGGCAGATCATTTTTACAAATGGATTAAATCAGCAACGTTTACTTCTGCCACTTTAGCTGTACAAGGTTCTCTAGATTACTATGCTGAACGCATGGGAATGACAGATTCTTTACCTCAGAAAAAAAGGCCTTTCTTCAGACTCTACGACGCAGGCTCTGCGTTCCATTCAAAGCGAAAAATTGGAATTGCAAACTTCTTACCAAAACCAAATGCTCCAGAATACCAGGCCGAATTAGAGCGCTTTCTCGCAGAAATTTTACCTGAGATTGAAAAAAATGTGTTAGTTCTTTTCACAAGCATCACAAGTATGCTGAATGTGCACAAAGTTTTGATCCCTCTATTTGCTCAAAAGAATAAATTGCTTTTGTGTCAACATGCAGATGGCACTATGGATAGTTTAGTAGATATGTTTAGAAAAGAGCGCAAAGCATGTCTTTTAGGTTGCCAGACCATGTGGGAAGGAGTTGATCTCCCTGGAGAAGCTCTCGAAGTATTAATTATTCCTAAGTTACCATTCCCTAATCCTTCGGATCCATTGATTTCGGGTAAAGCGGAAATAATAAAAGAAAAAGGTGGAAATCCATTTAAGACTTTATTTGTTCCAGAAACCTATATCAATTTAAGTCAAGGAATTGGTCGCTTAATTCGCTCTGAAGAAGATAGTGGTTCCATCATTTTGTTGGATAATCGCCTTGTTTCAGAGCCTTATGGCAAAACCTTCTTGCGTATTTGGAATAATGAACACAAAATCCTTCATAATCCTGAAGAATTTAAAAACGCCTTGTAAGTCAAGGCTTACCAAAACGTTTTATTTATTTTAAATTTGCCCCCTATTAAAGGCCAATTTTATGTTTTCTATTTCTGCTTTTTTTAATAATATGCCAAAATCTCTGTTGAGAGATGTCCATGCGAAAGCCTTTGGCAAAAAGGGGCTTTTAAATAATACTTTAATAGCCAAAGAGTCCATCCAATTTTTTAGTGATAAAAAACGTTTTGAACATAGCCTTTCTCTTTTAGAATCATGGCAATTCAATTGCTTATACTTGATCTATCGCAGTGAGTCTCGTGGTTTAACCTATAATGAATTACGTTTAACCATTCCAGTCAATAAATCTCGGGAATTAAAACAATTTTTATTAAATGCTTCTCGTGAGTATGCTATTTGGCAGGGAAAGACTACTACACATGTTCTCTTGTATAAAGGCTTTAGTGATTTTGTAGACTGCTTTGAAAATAAGGGAATAGAAGTCTATGCACCTACAGAGACAACGGGCTCTTTAGAGTACGATTATTTGTTTGATTGGCATATCTGTAAAATTTTAGGCATGGCTGCTAAGGGTTTATTAAAAGTCAACCTAACAGAAGGGCTTCATCGCAGGTCATTTACGCTTTGTGAAAATGCAATCACTTATTCGAAAGCTCTTTCAAGCAAAGCCCCTCATGATGAAATTCTTTTTATCCTTCATTTCTTATCGCAAAATGAATGGCTTGGTCGAGAAGAGGGACAATTAAAGCCGACTCCAAAAGCAAATCAATTCTTAAAGAAAAATGGATTTCGTTTACGCCAAGATATTGTGGCTTGGTGGATTCAACAACGCTTCCGCGGCAATGAAGAACATTTTAAGCGCTTGCTTGAATACTTGATCAATCCTGTGAATATTGTCGATGCCGCTTATTTATTTTGGGTAATCGATCCATCGTATCGAATTTTAGAACGCACAAAAACATTAACTTGGGATTATTTACCTAAGCCACTCAGAGAACTTTGGTTCTTAGGTTTTATAGATTTTAAGTGCGCTAGAGATAAAATTCATGCCGTCTCTCTAACAAAGATTGGTCGAGCCTATTTAGGAAACGAAGTTACGCCACTTGTTTCTGGAGATGTGTCTTCTTTACCAAATTTTGAATTAATTATCGGAGCAAAAAATTCACCGAGAATTCTTTTCTTTATCGCGACTCTTACGATATCTCAAAACGATGAGCCTCATTTAAAATGTGTATTTGAAAAGGAATCTTTTTTAGATGGTTTAAAATCGGGCTTTACAGAAGAAGATGTTGAAGAGTTTATTCATTGGATAAAGCCACCTAAAAATGTATTAGATTCATTACATGATTGGAGTTCGTGCTTTTTTGGAGCAAAGATTGCTACAGTTCGCTTATTAAAAATCGAAAATAAAAAGATTCTTGAAGAACTCATGCACTTTTCTCATTTTATGGAATTAGTAAAAGAATCAATTCCAGACTATGGATTTATTTTAGATCCTAAAAAAGAAGAGGGTGCTCTTAAACTTCTTTCTCATTATGGCTTACTTCCAAATGTCAATGAAAAGGTGATCTCAATAGAGCCGTTCAAAAATGCTTCTTGGGAAAAAGAATTTGCCTTGCATTGGCCTCCTAATTTTGAGCCAGATTATGAGCTAAAAGAATCCTTAGACAAAGAATCTTTTATTTCGTCTATAGAAGCCACAAAATATGGTACGCTTTATCGCAAATTAGATTTGATGGATTTAATTAAAGTGATGCGCTATGCAAAGTCAACAAATACAATGCTTGCCGCTCAAGTGAAAAATCCAGAAGAAAAACATGCAGACATGAAAGAGTTATTCTTTTATGCTCAAACGTTGCATTTTTCAAAAACGCCTTATGTAGCAAAGGTGCAATTAAAAGATACCGAAGACACGATAGCTTTAGATCTCAATCACATTCAGGAGATTAAATTGGTCTATCAAGGAATTGAAGCCTAGTTAAGGTATAGCTAGCAATATTAAACCCGAAATTATCACATCGTGCTCGCTCCTGAAATTCAGGCTAGCGATGATCTAAGAGAATTTAGAGAAAATCCTTCGAATGGAAGAATGTATAAAGAATAAATTATAAAAGAGCTAATATTTTTGAGAACAGCAATTTTAACGTTAATAAAATAAATAATGTAAAATATTCTTAACAATAGTTTGTTTTTTTATGAAAAACTATGTTTAATATTGTTTTTGTTCGATTTTTACGAATCTGCTTTTACGTTTGGTCTTTATTTTCTTATTTTACTTAATTACCTGCTGGGATTGTGGTGGGTGTTATAATAAAAAAGGAATAAATAAAATGAGAACATTTAGTACTAGAATCATTCTATTCATGCTAATTGCTTTTAATGGATTATTTGCTGCAGTAAGTCCAGATTTTCCTATCGCAGGCTGGGCTGTTTCTGGAAATACAACGGGCGGAGCTGGTTATGGAGAAGTAACCGTAGATAATACTTCAGATTTGAAATCCTATGCTAAAGCAGGCAATAAGGTTATTTATGTTAAACCTGGAACTTATGCTGGTCAAATCGATGTGGGTTCAAATGTCACTTTATATGGGTATCCAGGTGCTATTATTACTCAACCTCATGGTCAGTCGGCAATTAAAGTTTCTGGTGTAAGCAATGTCATTATTCGAAATTTTATTGTAAAAGGGATTGGTGCTGTAGATATTGATGCTAATGACTGCGTTCAAATAAACAGTGGTGCTTCTAAGATTTGGATAGATCATTTGGATGTTTATGATGGTCAAGATGGAAATTTGGATGTGGTGAATGCTTCTGATTATGTCACAATTTCATGGACCAAGTTCAGTTATACTTCAGCTTCCTCAGATCATCAATACAGCAATTTGATTGGAAATAGTGATAGTAAAACTACTGATGAAGGTCATTTGAGAGTGACGATGCATCATAACTGGTGGGCTGATGGAGTTAAAGAGCGCATGCCTCGCGTTCGTTTTGGAAGGGTTCATGTGGCAAATAACCTATTTGATAGTAAAACAAGTTCTACTTGTGTGCGTGCTGGTTATAAAGCCGATTTAAGAGTGGAAAATAACGTTTTCATTGGAGTTAAAAAACCTATTGATTTATATGAAGGTGATTATACTGCTGTTTCTGTATCGGGCAATTATTTTGAAGGAACTACAGGGAACACTTCGGGTAATAAAACCGCTTTTACTCCTTCTTATAGCATGCCTTTAACAGATGTTAGTAACAAGGCTAAGG
>JAAYXQ010000125.1 GCA_012515825.1 Fibrobacter sp. | reverse complement strand
GATTTTTAATCATTTATGTTTTTTTCTCTTCATTATTTCCGTAGATAATGTATTTTAGAAGATAAAATTCCCCGAATGGAGTTCATTTTATTATGAAGACAAAATTAACTTCTTTTTTATCGACAGCCGTTCTTTTTTTGTCGATTACCGCATCTATTTCATTTGCGTCTGAAAGTTTTTATGACAAAAATCTCGTTCGAGGCTTTATCTCCATTGGAGGAGAATATAGAAGCATGAGCTCTTCGCATATGGATTATGTAAATCATCTCCTTTTTGAAGGCTCTGGTAATGTAGTCGTTGATGTTACCGATTCTATTAGCACTATTGCTTACGATTCTGAATTAGATAATTACAGTTATTTTAATCAGAGTGTCGTTGGCTTAAATCTGAATATCGGTGCTGAGTATAAGAAATTTTTATCATGGTTTAATATTCAGTTTATACCAACCCAAGTCTCCAAAAAGCCTAGTAGTACTGGTGACTATGGGAATAAACTCTGTGATGCCCGTTGGTTCTCTTACGGAGCAGATTGGATGTTCGGCTGGAAACTTTTTAACGAACATAGTTTTTTCAATGTTATACCATCCGTTGGTTTAGGTATGAGTTTACTTAACATACACTTCTCAAGCAGGTATGCTTACATTAAACAAGGTGCAGCAGTATCTCCAGGTGCCTCTGGCGGTTATGAAGTAAAAAATGAAGATGTGATCACCGTAGATGACCGCTATTACAGTAATTTTACAAGCGCCGTCCATGCAGAACTAGAGGTACGTTTTGATTTCGACCCTATTGCTGTTGGTTTATATGGTGGCTACCGCTATGTGAGATATGGCACTCTAGAATTACAAACGGATGAAAGTGATGACAACGTTACTTTAATTCTAGGAGAACCCGATGTAAATGGAGATTCCTGGTTTATTGGAGCTCGGATAACATGGACATTTCTTTCAAAAAAACAGAAGGAACTGAAGTTAAAGCTTTAAAATTTAAATTCAGCTTATTTCGTTGAAAAATCTGACTTATAATAGCACTATCCTCAGTGCTATTTTTTTTATCCATTATTTTTTCCATTGGAATATAATGAAAGCATTTTTCTTTTAATGCATAATCTGTATGCCATTTTACCACATACTGATTTCCTGGGTACTCAAAATTCCATCCAAGTAAAATCAATGGCACCCCTAAGCGTTGAAGCTGAGTTGGTAATTTTGAGAACTGCCCTTGAGTACTTACTAGTACAGCTACATCTATTTTCTTATAAATTGAAAACATGATCGCATCATCAATTAAATCTAAATTAGGCTTTTGAGTTGATGGGATATTATTATAATGCATTTGAATACCAGCCTCATTCAATTTATTTTCAAATCTATAAGTACCTATATGTTCACAGGGTTTGTTTTCTTCAGGGGTTTGATAAGGGTGATAATAATGGGCTTCAAGGCGTACATCATTTTCCACTTTAAACTTTTCCCTAATCATATGAGCAATCCAGTTTTTAAAACCCCTAAAATCAATGCAAGATTGTCTTGAATGATGATAGCGATAATATTCATTTACTTTCTTAAATGTATAGCCATCAATAAATAGACCCACATTCATTTTAATTAATCCGTTCATTTTTCCTCCATAACGTTTTCTTATAAAACGTATTGGAAATGAAAAAGAACAACGAAAACTTTTTTTTTACATTCGAGTGTTTAAAAAGTCTTTTTTAAGTACCTCAAACAGGTAAATCCAAGTTATTTTGGATTTCCAATTTTGATTAAATACTGTATAATTGCTTAATTAGTTTAAAAGCCCCTTTATGCTTATTTTACATCGGAATAAATGATATAAGAATCATTAATTTTTTAAAATCTTAATAAAGATGCACTTATAAATCTTCTAAAACAGAAGGAGCAATCCATTTTTTTATACTTTCAAACGAATCATTCGAAAGTTTTTGTTTCCATATATTACTTTGATTTAGATTCCCTTGATCTCTATAAATCTTAACCAGATTGGCTACAGCACACCAATAACGAATAGAGTACCCTGTTTTTTTCTCATACTCCTGTGCACTAGCTAAGTAAATATCAATTGCTTCATCATAACGTTTTAATTTATATAGCATATCTGATTTGATCTGTAGAAAAACTGAATTTTTGGGATACCTTTTTAATACTGACTCTGTAATCTCTAATGCCTTTTTAAATTCTTCACGATCGTAGTATATCCAAATTAAAGAGGTAGAAAATAAAGGCCAAAATAAATATGATTTTATTGACGCTTCTTTTAATACCTTCAGATAATAATCTCTTTCATCTGATACAAAAGGTAAAAAACTTAAACTATTATCAAAATAATAGCCGTATATCGAAAAAAATGCTTTTGCATTAATATCCTTACTTTTCTTAAAATAATTTGCTGCATTTCGAGTTGTGATAGCCCCTTTAATAGAGTGTCCCAATTGACTTTGAACAAATCCTAATTCATAATTTCGAACGGCATTCCAAGCACCTTCTGTTTTACATAGACCTAACTTTTTTGAGGCTTTTATTAAATCTAATGTATCTCCTAAATCATCAAAGCGACTAATAAGAATAATGCTTTCTAGGATACAGGCCACTCCATCATTTTTTTCTTCTATTTTTTTTATTAATTGAATTGCAGATTTATAGTCTTGTAGCATTGTTTTCTCAATCGCTTGCTCTGCGATCTCCTGATACTTCTTTTCTAAAACAAAAAGAGAATCATCAGAGCCAGCTTCAAGAAACTGAAAGAAAAACAATAAAAATAGTAGAGGCATCTTTAGTCTTAAAATCATCTATTAAAATATACTTATGATCTCTTTATTTAATATTCCTAACAACAAAAACAAATAGACTTTCTGCACTAATTAAAGCTAACCAGCACAAGACGTTATAGTATTATCTGCTCGTCAAATCTATGTGATATTAATTACTTTTTATTCTTCTTTAGAATAGCTATTAAAGCCACCTATCATCTAATCTTTGTTTTAGGCTGGTGAGCTAAGTGATTGATTTAAAATAAAATACAAAAACACTCTTTTTTAATTACATATAAAATAATTAACTTACATATATTTTTATTTGTGTTATTATTCTTTCAATCGTTGATTTCCGTTTCTTTATTAAGTATATCAATAGAATCGGAGGTTGATATGAAAGCCTTTAAGAAAACATCCTCAGTCGCTTTTTACCACATTCATTCTGGTTTTCAAGCTTTCAAAAAAAGGCTCGCTCAAGAATTAATTGTAAGTAAAGGCGTTAATCTTGATGACTATGCTGATGACGACAATTTATTTCCCTACTATAGGCAGGGAGAATCTATTTCGTACGTAATGGCCAGTTTATGTGGTTCTTGTGATGACTAGTTTTTATTTTGCATTTTCAACACATTGTGTTTGAGATACAAATTGACTTTTATTCACTGTTACTACTTGAGCGTTTGTATTTGCTCCATTCTTAAACTTTATTTCGCCGTAAATACCATTGAATTTTTGAGTCCAATTAATCTGATTGGCTAAATTATTGGGTTTTTGTGAAAGCCCCTCTATAATTATATTCATGGCATCATAGCTTAAACCACTCACCTTATCTCTTCCTGGCTCGACACCCCATTTTTTTGAAAAATCATTTTCAAATTTCTTATAGGCTTCGCTTTTTTCTAAATCCAGAAACGGAACGGTAAAGTAAGCACCTTCAACTTGGCGTTTTCCTTGAATTAATAAATCTCTGCCATACCAACCAGAAGTTCCCAAAAGAACACCATTAATTTTATTAAAAGCAACTTGGCCAGCCATTAGACCAGCATCACTTGGGTTAGTTGATGGAATAAAAATCCCAGGAAACTGAAAAACGGAATCCTGTAAATAGGCCCTTCGTTCTTTTGTAGGAATAGCATCTAAATTACTAACCCCTTTAGCAATATTTCTACGACGGTTTTCTTGTTTAAAACGGAGATTCCTTAATAAATCAAATTCTGTTTTGTAATCAGGGCGACCTTCTTCGTAATACTGCTGAGCTAAAATAACAGCACCTCGGCGCTCCACAGCTCGGGTAAAACTATTAGACATTGCATTTCCATAATCCCCAATAGGGCTTAATATTGCAAATTCCCGAATGTCTAAACAACGAATAGCGAAATCCGCTATTGCATCAGCCATACGATCTATCGTAATATTTAACTGAAAAATATTTGGCCCCATGCGAGCAATACCATCATCTGTTGCTGTGGGTGTAAGCATTGGGATATGTTGAAAATTGCTCCCAAGCCAAGCAGCTACTGTTGCAGAAGGGGCGCTCATAATAGGACCAATGATTGCAATAATACTATCTTGATTGACAGCTTGTTGTGTACGCCATAATGCAATCGCAGCATCAGCACGCGTGTCTGCAATTCTAATATTAACCTTACCTGCTAAATTGGCTGTTTCATATGCTAATAAAACACCCTGAATAGCGGCGACTCCATATTCTGCAAAATCACCAGAAACAGGCGCTAAAACTAAAATGGTAGGAATACCAGCGCCAACATCTTCTAATGATTCTAAGCCTTGTTCTGCAGTTTCAATAAGTTTCTCACTGACCTTTTCGGACTGTACTTTTCTATACCAGTAACGCGCTGCTTTATATCTTCTTTCATTTTGGCTTTCACGACCTAATTGAAGATACAGCCAACCTAAAATATCTTTATCTACAGGATACTTTTCTACAAGTGCAAAAAGTTGATCTGATGTAAGCAAAGAGGCAGCAAGAGTATGAATAGCTATATCTTTAGCATGAGAATAAGCGGCTGGATTTTTAGTATAAGCTAAAATACGTAGTAAACCTTCCACTCCATCATAAACAGATCCTTTTTCAATCAAAAGAATCGCCGAAGCAACTTCCATTCTTTCGCGATAAGGTGTTTTTATGTAATATTCAAGGTATTTTGAAGTTACCTTTTCGGCCTCGGCTCGATTTTGCTGCCTTAAATAGCATTCTGTTAGTAAAACAGACGCTTTTTCCCCCTCAGAAAAACGAAATTTCTTATTATAAACGTTTTTTAAGAGAGGAACGGCATCATTACAATTTTTTTCGGAAATTAATTTTTTTGCTTGATCTACTACAGAAGCAGATTCTTGTGCAAAAGAAATACTATTGCTTAGCGCAATGATTAATAGACAAAGGGAAATGCATCTCATAAATCTGTATCGCCATCCTGGATAACGATATGCTCCTTTTTTATCTTTTTTTGCATACTATCAGGCAATTTTGCCCAATCGACGATATCCACCTGAAAGGGGAGACCTCTTTCAGAAAAAGCCTTTTCAACAGCAATCATCTTTTCAACAGAGATTGGTTTGTCAGAAACAACAGTGATATTTAATTCTACATCTGGTGTTAATTGAACACCTGAAACTCGAGGTCCATAGGCATAAACAGGCAAACCTTCAAAGTGAACTTTCAGGATTCTCTGGATGATTTCAAGTTGATCAGATTCTAAAAATATAGACATGTTTTATAATATAGTAATTACTTTAAATCTTGGATACTGATTATAGTGTTCAAAAGAGCAGTTTATTCTTTTTTAGGAACAAAATCGAATATCACTAGCTCAGAATTTGTTAAAATACGAACTGGAGGTCCCCAAGAATGAACTCCAGAAGACACAAACCAAAGAGCCCCATCCAAATACCCCAGTCCAGCACTTAAATCCCAAATCCAATCAATGATTATATTTCCTGGAAAAAACTGACCAGCATGTGTATGCCCAGAAATAACTAAATCAGGCGTTATCTTTGGTTTTTCCCCTTCGAAACCCTTTGGTTGATGATCTAAAACAATCCAAGGCATTTTCTTTCTTTTTTGCTTTAAAACATCCACCGATAAATAATCTAAAGGTTTTCGAGCTAAATCCAAATGAGAAGCATACTGATGATCTAAACGACCACTTACACAAAACAACCGATTACATACGGTCGAATCTAAAAGGGTAACCATGCCATTTTTGTTCATCCAAGCTACAAAATCGGAGCCTGAACGTAAAAGATACCCTTCATGATTTCCAATAACTCCATAAAATCCTAAAGGTGCTTTTATTTTTCTAAATAAATCATCAAAACCATTTTGGTCTAAATAACTATTCGAGGCATCAGCAAGATCCCCTCCAAAAAACACAACATCTGGAGCAATAGAGTCAATGTCACTGACCAAACGCTGCATTTTAGATTTTGGAAAACCTGCGGCTAAATGAATGTCAGAAAAATATACGCCTCTAATTTTTTCATGTAAACCAGCTATAGGAATTTCTACAGTATGAAAGCGGTAATAATAATTATTCCACGCGCCTAAACTAAAAAATAGAACTGTTACCATACATGATAATAAAAAGATGACTCTATAAAAATGACGACTATTAGGAACAGTTAATTTTATTTTTTTTATTCGAAGATAAACGGCAAGCCCTACATCTGATACAAGACTGATCTGCAAATAGAGCGTAAACCAAATAATTTGTATTGAAGAAAGCCAAAAAAATAAAACATTAGCACGTGGGATTAAGCTTACCAAAAAGAAAGCAATTATTAAAAGCGCAAAGAGTCGACTATGTTTACCCTTAAATAATAACTTTAAATGCCAATACCAATAAACAAAAGTTAATATGACAAGTAAAATTACAATCACAGGCATGCTATTCTATCCTGCTTAAAATAAGCTCTAATATTTGTTTATGGATGGTTTCTTCAGATTGATCAGCATTCACAAGAACAGCGTTTTGAGGGAAATTTTCAACAACACTTATATAGCCTTGACGAACCCGTTCAAAAAAGGAAGCCGCTTCTGATTCTAATCGGTCTGGAACTTTTCCTTCTTTAACCATTCTCTCTCGACTTTTAGATACATCAATATCTAAAACAATGGTTAACTCTGGCAAAAACTCTCCACAAGTAATCACAGATAAATCAAATACCATTTGCTGATCTAAATTTCTCCCGAAACCTTGATATGCATAGGTACTCCAGGCAAAACGATCTGCTAAAACTATTTTTTGAGCATCAAGTGCAGGCTTTATGCATTCTTCAATTATCTGAGCTCGAGCGGCATTGTAAAGGAGTAATTCTGTTTTATCGGCCATTAATCCTTTAAAACAGGGGTCTAACAAAAGACTTCTTATTTTTTCAGATATTTCAGATCCACCTGGCTCTCTAATACGCAAACAAGAAAAACCTTTTTCCTCTAGGGCCTTTTGTAGTAAATCCATTTGCGTGGTTTTACCAGATCCATCGACGCCTTCTAAAGAGAAAAAATGTTTTCTCGTCTGTAATGTCTTATTCAGCATCTTTCCCATGACATTTTTTGAACTTCAAGCCTGAGCCACACCAGCAAAGATCATTACGCCCTAATTTTGGCCCTTCATTTTTTATGGGAAGTACTTTTTTAGGAGCTGGCTTTGTTCCAGGTAAAGAAGAACTTGGAATAGCTGAACTCGACTTTGATTGGCTAATCGGAGATTGAGTATTTTTAATTTGATTGCTGTTTTCAATCGTCTGTTGAGGTGCCTGAGGTTTTGGAACTATTAACTCAGGGGAAACAGAAGAGCCATCTGGCAACTGGATTCTAATATTCAAAATCCGAATCGCAGTCATAGTAGCAATGCTTTCAAGACAGGATTCAAACATCTTAAACCCTTCTGATTTATAAACCATCAAAGGATCTTTTTGTGCATAACCCTGAAAACGAATAGCTTCTTTAAGTTGATCCATTCCATATAAATGTTCTTTCCAATGCTGATCAATTGTCAATAATAAAACACGGCGTTCAAGTTGCTTAAAGTCATCTGCTGGAATGATTTCCATTAACTTATCGTATTTCTGATGACATTTTGCAATCACTTGATCTAATACATCTTCAGCCTTCATATTCATCGCTTCTTCATGAGATAAACGATAATCCAAATTAAAACTACGTTCTAATTCAGTATGTAAGCCATCTAGATTCCATTCTTCTGGATATCGATCAGCAAAAATATAATCTGATATTTTTATATCAACCGCATCTTCAATACGGTTCATAATATCATTTCGAATATCATCACCATTTAAGATACGACGACGTAAGCCATAAATGACCTTACGTTGTTCATTCATCACGTTATCGTAATCAAGCAAATATTTACGAGCATCAAAACTTTGACCTTCAACGCGACGTTGAGCACCACGAATACTTCTCGTGACTAAAGAATGAGTAATCGCTTCGCCTTCATCAATATTAAAGCGGCTCATTAATTGCTTAACATTAGCGCCACCAAAAATACGCATTAGATTATCATCTAATGAAAGGAAATACTGGCTCGAACCAGGATCACCTTGTCGACCAGAACGGCCACGCAATTGGTTATCGATACGCCTTGATTCGTGACGTTCTGTACCCAAAACATGGAGACCACCAACTTCAACGACTCCTGGACCAAGAGCAATATCCGTACCACGACCAGCCATATTAGTTGCAATAGTGACTTTATTTAAATGACCAGCAAATTGAATAATTTCTGCTTCACGTCCATGATTTTTAGCATTTAAAACTTCGTGATCTATTCCTTCTTTTTTCAATAGAGACGAAAGTTTTTCAGATTTTTCAATAGATGCCGTTCCAACAAGAAGAGGCTGACCAATTTCATGCCTGCGTTTAATTTCTTTGACGATCGCAGTCCACTTTACATCTTCTGACTTGTAAACAACATCTTGTTTGTCTTCTCGAATACATGGTTTATGAGTAGGAATAACCCAAGTATTCATATTATAAATCTTAACAAACTCAGTGGCTTCCGTTTCAGCAGTACCAGTCATACCAGAAAGCTTTGTATACATGCGGAAATAGTTCTGGAATGTAATAGTCGCTAACGTTTGGTTTTCACGTCGAATCTGCACTTTTTCTTTCGCTTCAATCGCTTGATGCATACCATCAGAATAGCGACGACCTTCCATTAAACGACCAGTATTTTCATCAACAATTATGATTTCATTATCTTTAACGATATAATCAACATCTTTTTCAAATAAATAATGGGCTCTCAAAGCTTGGTTAATAAAATGAACCCATTCAGCATGTTCACCATAGAGGTTGGTAATCTGCATGAGAGATTCAATATGAGTTACACCCTTTTCTGTAATTTGAATGGACTTATTTTTTTCATCTACTGTAAAATCTTTGTTTCGGCTCAAATTCTGAACTAACGCATTTGCTTTTGTGTATTTATCTGTGGCATCTTCAGCAGGACCGCTAATAATTAAAGGGGTTCTAGCTTCATCAATAAGAATGGAGTCCACTTCATCAACAATACAGAAATTCAATTCTCTTTGAACTAAGTCCTTAGGATCTACAGCCATATTATCACGTAGATAATCAAAGCCAAATTCATTATTAGTGCCATAAGTGACATCGGCGCCATAGCTTTCACGACGTTGCTCACTATTAAGACCATTGATTATTAAGCCAACTTTTAAGCCTAAAAAGTTATAAACTCGACCCATTTGTTTGGCGTCACGACCAGCCAAATAGTCGTTCACTGTAACAACGTGAACACCTTTACCAGAAAGTCCATTTAAATAAACTGGTAATGCTGCCGCTAAAGTTTTACCTTCACCAGTAGCCATTTCTGCAATTGCACCTTCATGAAGAACTAATCCTCCAATCATCTGCACATCAAAAGGCATCATTCTAAATGGTTTTACTGAATCAGGAATAATTTCTCTGATTTTTGTATACAAAGCAGCAGGTAAATAGACTTCAAATTCAGGTTTACCAGCAGCCAACTCTTCTTTCGCTTGATTTACAGCAGCTTGTAATTCGTTGTCTAATAATGAAAAATCAAAATCGTACTCTGAATTTAAAATATTAAATACACCTAAACGACGGTCACAAGCTTCTTGACACACAGCAAAAGCTTCTACTTTAATATCTTCTAAAGATTTTCCACTAGCTAATAATTCTTTGAAATAATTAGTCTTTGCCGCTAAATCCGCATCATCCAATAATTCTAGTTCTTTTCTAATTTTATGAATTTCTTCAATAATAGGGCGTAATTTTTTCACCTTACGTTCGTGAGGGGAGCCAAAAGCTTTGTGTAATAGTGTATCAATGATACTCATAAATAAATTCCTTAAAAATCTTCGTGCATAATGTAGAAAAAAGATTCTAATCAAAAATAATAAAAGCAATTATTAAACATAATTGATAGGAATACCAGAGTATTGTTTTTTGTACGATTCTTTCCAACTGATTTTTTGAATATTCAATACTTATTCAAATAGAATTTTTTACCATGGCTAAAATGCAACGGTGTAAATAAAAGTTTACATTCTTTAATACTACCTATTAATTTGAAGGAAACTAGAACGCAAATGCAAGAGCAAGCCCACCTTTTTCTGTCGGAACGAGCTTCACCTTAAAGGCCGATTCATTTCCGTTATTCTTATTATAGAGTTCGATAGATGAATCTAAATAACTGTTTGAAACTTTTCCAAGAACAAGTCCAATACCTCCAATAATTAATCCACCCACCACTAAATACTTTCCAGCTTCAAGAGAAGATGAATTACCAAAAACTGCACCAAGAGGAGTTATAAGACCATAACCTATACCAGCCACTCCTGTAAACGCAAGTAACATTGCTGGATAATAAATCGCCTTTGCAG